>NZ_AJVB01000274.1:0-5101 GCF_000278445.1 Rhodococcus sp. R1101 | reverse complement strand
CCGGGCGCGGCTGACCGACGACTTCGACTGGCGCCGCGTCGCCGAGGAGACCGTGCAGGTCTACTCGTCGGCGAAACGGCGGGTACGTCACCCGCTGGCACGTCCCACGATCCCGCAACGCCCACTCCCGGATCGCGGATGAGCGGGCAGCACACCGCCGGGATCGAACGCCTCGAACCGCACCGATCCGACGTCGTCGCCGTCACCGGCCTGCTCAATGCCGTCTACGCAGTGGCCGAGGACGGCATGTGGGTGCCGGGCACCACGCGGACCGACACGGAGGAGATCACCCGGTACGCACGGGAAGGCAGTATCCGAATCGTCCGGTCGCACGGCCGGGTGGTCGGATGTATCCGCGTGACCCCGGTGGACGGGACGACGGCCGAGTTCGGGATGTTCGCGTCCGACCCGGAGGTCCGCGGCACGGGCGTCGGTCGTCTCCTGATCGATGCCGTCGAGGCAGAGTGCGCGGAGCGGGGTTTCGAGACGGTGCAACTCGAGGTGATCCGGCCGCGCGGCACCTCGCACGAGTCGAAGGTGTTCCTCGACCGGCTCTACACCCGGCTCGGGTACGTGCCGGAGGAACCGGCGCCGCTCGACACTCGGCATCCGGAACTCGTTCCTGCCCTCGCAGTTCCGTGCGAGACGGTCGTGTACCGGAAGTCCTTGGCCTCCTGAGCCGACTTCCGGCTCAGGAGGCGGCGGACAACTCGGCCGGAGCGAGCGGCGGCTGCCGCTCGAACCACGGCCGGGCCTGTTCGAGTTCGCCGGCGAGCGCGAGGAGTACACCTTCCCCGCCGAGCGGCGCGACGAATTGCACCCCCAGCGGCAGACCGGAGGCCGTCCAGTGCAGCGGGACCGAGATCGCCGGTCGCCCGGTGATATTGGCCAGCTGCGTATACGGGGTACGGCCCAGGTTGTCGTCCACCATCCGGTCGACGAAACCGGCACGCCCCGCGACCCACGCCGTTCGGGTCCGCAGGAGAGCCTCACCGGCGCGCCGCATCCAGCGCGGCGTGTCGAGTTCGCCGATGCGCGACGGCGGGAAAGCCAGAGTCGGCGTGAGCAACAGATCGTAGCGCTCGTGGAACTGCGCGAGACCGCTCGCATACTCGGCCCAACGGGTATGGGCCGCAATGTAGTCCGATGCCGACGTCGCGGCCCCCATGGCGGCCATCATGCGAGTGTCGAATTCGAAGTCCTCCGCCCGTGCCCCGGTCCGGCGACGAGCGTCGGCGACCTCCGCGGCGGCCGTGGCGAACCACATCGTGAGGAAGTCCTCGGCCAGACGCCGTTCGTCGATACCCGTCGAGGCGGGTTCGACGTGATGACCGAGTTCCTCGAGCACCGCGACGGCACCGTCCACCGCGGCCATCGCCTCCGGGTCGACCGGCGTCCCGATCGGTGACGCGGTCTCGTACCCGATCCGCAGCCGCTTCGGGGCCGAGCGCGCGGCCTCCGCGTACGACTGCGCCCGCTCGGCGAGATAGGGGCCACCCGCATACGACCCGGCCATGACGTCGAGGACGGCCGCGGCATCGCGGACCGTCCAGCAGATCACCCCGTTGACGGCGGCCCCGTGCAGAGGCTCCCCGCCGCGCGGACCGGTGGGCACGAGCCCGCGTCCGGGTTTGAGTCCGAGGAGACCGCAACACGCGGCCGGAATCCGGATCGAGCCGCCGCCGTCGCTCGCTCCGGCGACCGGAACGACGCCCGCCGCGACCGCGGCGGCGGATCCGCCCGACGACCCGCCCGGCGTCACCGCCGGATTCCACGGATTGCGGCTGGCACCGAAGGCCTCGGGCTCGGTGATGCCCTTCGCCCCGAACTCGGGAGTGTTCGTCTTCCCGAACGGGACCAGCCCCGCACCGAGCCACCGGTCCACGATCACCGAGTTCTCGACCACCGGCAGGTTCGCGAGAACGCGGGAACCACTCGAGGTCGGCTCACCGGCCAGATCCTGCCCCAGATCCTTGAGCAGGAACGGCACCCCCGCGAACGGGCCGGCGAGTGGTTCGCGGGCGCGGGCGCGGGCCCGGTCGTCGAGCCTGCGGACGACGGTGTTCAGTGTCGGTTCGACCGTGTCGAGCCGCGCGATCGCGGTCTCGAGCAGCTCACTCGCCGACACCTGGCCCGTTGCGACGAGTTCGGCGAGGCCGATCGCGTCGTGACTGCGATACTCCGAGTACTCCATGGCTGTCCCCCACCAGTGGTCCGGCCCGCGGCGCTACCGGTGTACGTCCGCGGGCATGTCTCCCGACTTCTTCCGTGCGATGTCGGCGAGCGCCGCTTCCCGGGCAGCACGTTCGGCTGCGGCGCTCTCCCATGCCACCTTACGGTTCTTGACCACCTTGGCGGGCGAACCCACCGCGATAGCGAAATCGGGGATGTCGCCCTTGACGACCGCGTGCGCTCCGAGCACCGAACCACGGCCGACGCGGGTACCCCGGAGCACGGTGACCTTCGCGGCGATCCAGGTGTCCGGGCCGATCCGGACGGGGCTCTTCACGATGCCCTGGTCCTTGATCGGATAGGTGATGTCCTCGGTGCGATGGTCGAAGTCGCAGATGTAGCACCAGTCCGCAACCAGCGTCGACGCGCCGATCTCGATGTCGAGATAGGTGTTGACCACGTTGTCCTTGCCGAAGACGACCTTGTCGCCGATCCGGAGCGAGCCCTCGTGGCAACGGATCGCGTTGCCGTCCCCTATGTGGACCCATCTGCCGATCTCGAGACGCGAGAGTTCCGGCGTCGCGTGGATCTCCACGTTCTTACCCAGGAACACCATGCCGCGCAGCACCACGTGTGGATTGGCCAGTCGGAACTTCGCCAGGCGGTAGTACCGGACCAGGTACCAGGGCGTGTACGCCTTGTTGTCCAGCACCCACTTCAGAGAAGACAGCGTCAGGAATCGTGCCTGTTCGGGATCCCTGCGACGGGACCCGCGCCACCTCGCCGTCAGAGGTGCACCCCACATGCTCGTCATAGGGGCAGCCTACGGTCCGCCTCGTTCGCGGCACACGACCCCCGGCCCGATACGCTGACACGTCGAATCGTTCGCCTGTGGAGGAGTTGAGTGATGCGGGGTGTCCTGCGGACCGCGGTCCCGGCGCTGACTGTGGTCTTCGCGCTGAGCGCGTGCGGTGGTGGCGGCACCGACGACGTGTTGTCCACCGGTGGCTGGCCGGGCCGTCACTCCGATGCCCGCAACAGCAACACCGCGACCGCCGACGGTGTCGACGATCTCACGGCCGGCTGGACCCGCCCGCTGGGTGGAGCGGTCGGCTCCCCCGCCGGAATCGCCGCCACCGGTCAGGTCTCGGTGACCGCCGCGACGGCGGCCGGATGCAATCTGTTCTCCTTCCAGATGGATTCCGGTCGCAAGCGCTGGTGCACGCGTCTCGCACCGGCCGTCACGACGATCACGCCGGTCTCCGACGCGGTCGCCAACATCTACGTCGGGGAGGACGGCGGGGTGCTGTCGTTCAACGAGCACGGTCAGCGTCGCTGGCGCCTTCCTGTGAGTGGCAGCCCGCGCAGTGCACAGTTCACGTCCGACGGAAGCCTGCTGGTGGTCACCCACTTCGGTCAGGTGAATGTCGTCGATCCCCAGACGGGCCACCTCGAGGCGCCCTTGTTCGATCTCGTGCCGGTACCGACCGTCGCGGACGGGCAGAACCTGCCGCGACTCGCGAGCGATCACGGTCTGCCGGCATGCTTCGGCGGCTCGGAGGACTGCCCGGTGGCCACTACTCCGGCCGTCGACACCGCCACCGATCGCGTCTTCGTCACCGTGTGGCGGCCGGGCGCCGACCGGTCCGCGCTCGTGGCGCTGCGGTACACGGGCGGCGACGACGCCGCGGTGACCGAGGAGTGGTCGGTGCCCGATCTCCCCGGGGGTGCGGTGACGAGTCCGGTGCTGTCCGCGGACGGTTCCACGGTCTACGTCCACGACGGGGACGGCACCCTGTGGGCGCTCGACACCGAGACCGGCGAGGCGCGGTGGAGCCACGAGACCGGTCGTCCCACGGCACTCGGTCCCGCCGTCACCGAGGACGGGCTGCTGCTCCTCGCGTCGGCCGACGGCAGCGCGCCGCTGACGGCGTTGCGCGACAACGGCGACGGTGTCGAGGTCGAGTGGGAGCGGACGGACGTGAAGCCCTACGGTGCGCCGGCGGTGACCGCCGACGGCCGGGCCTACGTGGTGGTCGACGGCGACCGGGGTCTCGCTGCCGCGGTGCTCGATCTCGCGGACGGCGCGACCACCGAGAAGGAACCCCTCGAGCCCACCACCGGACTGCCGGTCGGCACCGGCATCGGCCCGGACGGGGAGTTCGTGATCACGACCGTCGACGGCGACGTGGTGGTGCTGCGCGCCCCGCAGTCGGTATGAGGGTGTGCCGGCCGTTCAGCGAGAGGGGGCGCAGACGAACGCTTCGGGCGTCCGGCCGATGCGGGTGAGGACCACGCTGAGCGAGGCAGACCCGCGCAGCTTCAGCCGCGGACGCAGGACCGCCGGGTCGACGTCGACACCGCGCACGAGGATCTCGACCGCACCGCAGTCGTGGCGGGCGAGTACCTGACGGAGTGTCTTCTCGCTGTACTTGAGACGCTCGACGATCCGGAAACCCCGTACGCCGTCGGGCAGACGGTCGCCGGTGAGATAGGCGATCCGCGGGTCGAGTTGCCACAGCCCGTGCGCGGCGGCGTAGTGGCGCACGAGACCGGCACGCACGATGGCACCGTCCGGGTCGACGATCCACTCCCCCGGCTCGCGCTCGGGGATGTCGTCGTCCGCGTCGTCGCTGATCTCGAAACCGGTTCCGTCGGAACGCAGTACAGCAGCCCGGCGCCGCACGCCCGGTGTGCTCAGGCCCGGCGAGTACAGGCATGCCTCGCGGACTCCGCCGTCGAGCGAGACGACCTCGACCTCGCCGGTCCAGCCGAGTGAGTCGAAATCCAGTCCCGGCGCGCACTTCACGGCGAGATCGCGGCCCGCATAGGCGTCGAGGAGATCGGGTAGCGGTGGTTGCAGCGCCGCCGGATCGTGGGTGCGCCGGCCGCCCGACCGGCGTGCGGGATCGGCGACGACGGTGGTGCC
>NZ_AJVB01000273.1:0-5137 GCF_000278445.1 Rhodococcus sp. R1101 | reverse complement strand
GCGTCCGGTGGTGACGGTGATCGGCCCGCCGATGGTGTTGAGCACCAGACGATGCCGGGCCGCCAGCAGTTGCACACTGCTGACTCCGGGAACGACGTCGTAATCGAACCGCACGTTCCCTCGCCCGAGGATGCGGTCGACGACACGAATCGTGCTGTCGTACAGGCTCGGGTCTCCCCATACGAGGAATCCGACGGTTTCGTCGTCCCGAACCTGTTCGAGCAGAACGGATTCGTAGGCTGCGGCGCGGGCGGCGTGCCAGTCGCGCACCTCGTCGCCGTACCGGTCCGGATTCCGGTCGCGGGGCGGGTCGGCCACCACGATCACCCGATGCGCACCGGAGGTGTGGCGGCGCAGGATGTCCTCGCGTACCTCGACGAGATCGTCCACGCCCCGGTTCTTGTCGGCCACCAGGAAGACGTCGACGCTTTCGAGGGCGCGCACCGCCGCCACCGTGAGATCGTCCGGTCCTCCGGGTCCGATACCGATGAGCCGAACTCTCAAGCGCGGTCCTCGAGATCACCTTCGACGTCGAGATAGGCCTGCTGCAGGCTGTTCACCGTCTCGGGGTCCGGTTCGGCCCACAACCCTCGATCGGCTGCCTCGGTGAGGCGTTCGATGATGCCGCGCAACGCCCACGGATTCGCTTCGCGGAGGAACTCCTGGTTCTCCGGGTCGAGTGCATAGTTCTGTGCGAGCGATTCGTACATCCAGTCCTCGACCACGCCGGCGGTGGCGTCGTAACCGAACAGGTAGTCGACGGTGGCGGCGAGTTCGAACGCACCCTTGTAGCCGTGCCGGCGCATCGCGCCGATCCACCTCGGGTTGACGACCCGCGCCCGGAAGACCCGCGCGGTCTCCTCCGCCAGTGAGCGTGTCCGCACCGCGTCGGGTGTGGTGGAGTCGCCGATGTACGCCTTCGGGTCGGTGCCCGTCAGTGCCCGCACCGTCGCGACCATGCCGCCGTGGTACTGGAAGTAATCGTCCGAGTCGGCGATGTCGTGTTCACGGGTATCGGTGTTCTTGGCCGCCACCGCGATCCGGCGGTAGTTCGTGCGCATGTCGTCGGCGGCCGCAACTCCGTGCACACCGCGCCCGTAGGCGAATCCGCCCCACGCCGTGTAGACCTCGGCGAGATCGGCGTCGGTGCGCCAGTTGCCGGAGTCGATGAGCTGCAGGATGCCCGCACCGTACGAGCCGGGCTTCGACCCGAAGATGCGGCGCACCGCACGATCGGCGTCGCCGTGCTCGGCTTCGTCGCGCCGGGCATGCGCTCGCACATAGTTCTGTTCGTCGGGTTCGTCGAGGGCGGCGACCATGCGGATCGCGTCGTCGAGCATGCCGATGACGTGCGGGAACGCATCGCGGAAGAAACCGGAGATACGGACGGTCACGTCGATGCGCGGCCGGTCGAGTTCCTCGAGCGGAATCACGGTCAGTTCACGGACCCGGCGCGACTCGGCGTCCCATTCGGGACGCACTCCGATCAGTGCGAGTACCTCGGCGATGTCGTCGCCGGCGGTGCGCATCGCGGATGTCCCCCACACCGACAGGCCCACCGACTGCGGGTACTCCCCCGTATCGGCGAGATACCGCTCGATCAGGTTGTTCGCGAGTGCGACGCCGGTGTCGTACGCGAGCCGGCTCGGCACGGCCTTCGGGTCGACGGTGTAGAAGTTGCGGCCCGTCGGCAGCACGTTGACCAGGCCACGGAGCGGCGAGCCGGACGGTCCGGCAGGGACGTACCCGCCGTCGAGGGCGTGCAGGACGGCGTCGAGTTCGGCGGTCGTGCCCGCGAGGCGAGGCACCACCTCCTCGGCGGCGAAGGCGAGTACGCGAGCGACCTCGGTATCAGGATGGCCGAGGACGGATTCGACGATGCGCGAAGCGGACTCGGTACGCCAGTCGTCGTCCTCCATGGCCTGCACGAGCGACCGCGCAACGCCTTCGATTCCGTCGACCTCGGCCAGTGGGGCCTCGGGCTTCAGTCCGAGTGCCGTGCGCAGACCGGGCACGGCGTTGCTCTTACCGCCCCATACCTGCGCGGCACGCAGGATCGACAGCACCAGATTCACCCGCGCCTCCCCGACCGGCGCGGCGCCCAGGACGTGCAGACCGTCGCGGATCTGGGCGTCCTTGACCTCGCACAGCCAGCCGTCGACGTGCAGCAGGAAGTCGTCGAACTCGGCGTCGTGCGGGCGGTCGTCGAGCCCGAGATCGTGATCGAGTTTCGCGGCCTGGATCAGCGTCCAGATCTGAGCCCGGATCGCGGGCAGCTTGGCCGGGTCCATCGCCGCGATATTGGAGTACTCGTCGAGCAGTTGCTCCAAACGCGCGATGTCACCGTACGATTCGGCGCGCGCCATCGGCGGGATCAGGTGATCGACGATGATCGCGTGGGCACGGCGCTTCGCCTGTGCGCCTTCGCCGGGATCGTTGACGAGGAACGGATAGATCAGCGGCAGATTGCCGATGGCCGCGTCGGTCGCGCACGCCGCGGACAGGCCCGCGTTCTTCCCGGGCAACCATTCCATCGAACCGTGTTTGCCCAGGTGAACCACGGCATCGGCACCGAAGCCGTGCTCGACCCACTTGTACGCGGCGAGGTAATGATGCGACGGCGCCATGTCGGGATCGTGGTAGATCGCCACCGGGTTCTCGCCGAAACCGCGCGGCGGCTGGATCATCAGCACCACGTTGCCGGCCTGCAGGGTCGCCAGCACGATTGCCTGGTCGTCACCGCTGCCGTCGACGAACAGCGACCCGGGGGCCGGCCCCCACGTCTCGGCGATGGCGTCGGTGAGCTCGGCCGGAAGATCGCCGGTCCACGCGAGATAGTCGGACGTGGTCACGCGCACCGGGTTTCCGGCCAGCTGGTCGGCGGTGAGCCATTCCTCGTCCTGTCCACCGGCATCGATCAGGGCGTGGATGAGGGTGTTGCCGGCCTCGGTGTCGTCCGCGAGGTCCATGCC
Organism: Rhodococcus sp. R1101; assembly: GCF_000278445.1. Taxonomy (NCBI): domain Bacteria; kingdom Bacillati; phylum Actinomycetota; class Actinomycetes; order Mycobacteriales; family Nocardiaceae; genus Rhodococcus; species Rhodococcus sp. R1101. Next base: position 2,165 of record NZ_AJVB01000273.1, on the reverse strand, counting down.
GGGAAATCCGTCGCCGAGGTCGTATCCGGCATCGCGTAGAGCGCGCAGCATGTGGATCGCCGACACCGGGGTGTCGAGACCGACGGCGTTGCCGACCCGGGAATGTTTGGTCGGGTAGGCGGACAGCATGATGGCTATCCGGCGCTGCGGCGGCGGTACGTGTCGCAGTCGTGCGTGCGCCACCGCGATACCGGCGACGCGACGGCACCGTTCCGGGTCGGTGACGTAGCGGGGCAGTCCGTCGGCGTCGAGTTCCTTGAACGAGAACGGCACCGTGATGATGCGGCCGTCGAACTCGGGGACCGCGATCTGCGTGGCCGAATCCAGCGGCGACACACCGTCGTCCGACTCCGCCCAATCCTCGCGACTCCAGGTCAGGCACAGGGCCTGCAGGATCGGGATGTCGAGCGCGGCGAGCGCCCCGACGTCCCATGCCTCGTCCTCACCCCCGGCACTCACCGTGGCGGGTTTGGTTCCACCGGCTGCCAGCACCGTCACGACGAGCGCGTCGAGGGTACCGAGTTCGGCGAGGAGATCGGTGGGTGCTCCGCGCAGCGACGCGCAGTGGATCACGACGCCGCGGGCCGTGCCGGTGGCGTCGATGGCGTCGGCGAGATCGTGCGCGAACTGGACGTTTCCGCTGGTGTGGTGGGCGCGGTAGAACAACACGCCCACGCGGGGCAACTCTTCGCCCGCCGGCCTCGCAGGCCGGTCGAGCACGCCCCATTCGGGCAGTTCGGCAGGCGGTTCGAAGCCTTCACCGCCGAGCAGCACGGTGTCGGTCAGGAAGGCGTGCAACTGATCGAGATTGGTGGGTCCGCCGTGCGCGAGATAGCGATGTGCCTCGGCCGCAACGCCGATCGGAACCGTCGAATACTCCATGAGTTCGGCGTCGGGTGTTTGTTCACCGCCCAGGACGACGACCGGCACCCCGGTTGCCAGCACGGTGTCGAGTCCGTCCCGCCAGCTGCGTGCGGAACCCAGTATCCGCACGACGACCAGGCCCGAACCGTCGAGCAGCGCGGGAAGTTCGGTGGGCACGTCGAGGCGCGACGGGTTGCCGAGCACCCAGTCGGCACCGCTCGACCGGGCCGACAGCAGGTCGGTGTCGGACGTCGACAACAAAGTCAGGCGCGTCACGACGCAACCCGAAAACACAGGCGTACAGCCATGTTCAGTCTCCAAAACCCTCGTGGACCTCACGTGCCGTGGCCGGTCTCCTGGCTGACGGGTCGTCGCTGCTGCGCCGACCTTCCCGGACCGAGATCCAGTGGCCTCCGTACCGGCGGACCGGTACGGACGAGGGCGAGCAACTATCCGCTCACAGTGGCGAGGGCCGCGCCGGTTTCTCACCGGCTTCCCGAGCACCACGGCAAACCGAGAGTAGCGCACGTTGCCGGGAAGGTGTGCAAGCATGTGCGTCCGTGGATGCTCTCCCACCCTCTCTTCCTCCCGATCGGTGTCCCGGAATCCTCCGCCCGCACGTCGCTGCGGACGGGGCGCTGGTGCGCCTGCGTGTGCCCGGAGGACAACTCCCCGACGGCGCGCTTCGGGCATTGTCCGCGGTCTCGGTTGCCTGTGCGGACGGCGACGTGCACCTGACGTCGCGTGGAAACCTGCAGATCAGAGGTATCGAACTCGACGAGTGCGGAGGCGTGCCGTCGGCCCTGTCCGAGGCTGTGACCGCGACGGGTCTGTTGCCCTCGGCGAGTCACGAACGGGTGCGCAACATCGTCGCGTCTCCCCTCACGGGGCTCTGCGGAGGACTCGCGGATGTACGTCCGCTCGTCCGTGAACTCGATGCCGGGTTGTGTGCCGATCCGGCGCTCGCCGACCTGCCGGGACGGTTCCTGTTCGGCATCGACGACGGTCGCGGGGATATCGCCGCGATGCGCTGCGATCTGACCGCAATCCTCCGCGATCCCGCCGTGTCGACGATCGTGATCGGCGACCTCCGAGGACCGACGGTGCCGCTCGCGCAGGTGCCGGCGACACTGATCCGGCTGGCCCGGCACTTCGCCGGGATCCGGGATTCGGTGTGGCATGTGCGCCAACTCCCGCGTGCCGGAGCCGAGATCGGGGGCCGGGATCCAGCGCCCCGTCCACCGGCCTGCACGATGCCGTACGGCACACTCGGCGGCGCGGTATCGGTGCTGGTCCCGCTC
>NZ_AJVB01000272.1:0-5136 GCF_000278445.1 Rhodococcus sp. R1101 | reverse complement strand
GTGCCGACGATCACGGGCTTCCCCGTCACGACGACGCTGCTGTTCTCCGGGATCGGTACGGCACTGTTCCTGATCATCACGCGCGGACGGGTGCCCAGCTATCTCGGTTCGTCGTTCGCGTTCATCGCGCCTCTGAGCGCCTCGGCCGGTTCCGGTCCGGCCGCGCAGCTCGGCGGGATCGTCGCCGTCGGCATCGTTCTCGTGCTGATCGGTCTCGTCGTCAAGGCAGCAGGTTCGCGCATCATCGACGCGGTCATGCCGCCGGTGGTGACCGGGGCGATCGTCGCCCTGATCGGGCTGAACCTCGCACCGACCGCCACCGGATCGTTCGAGGCGCAACCGCTCGTCGCCACCATCACGCTCGTGGTCACGCTGCTCGTGACCGTGGTGGGACCGGGCATGCTGGGCCGGCTCGGCATCCTCGTGGGTGTGATCGTCGGATGGATCTTCGCGGCGTTCACCGGAGCGATCGCCTCCGAGCGCATCGACGCCATGCGCGACGCGGCGTGGTTCGGATTGCCCGATCTGCGCGGTCCCACCTTCGAGCTGTCGGTCGTCCTCCTGGCGCTGCCCGTCGTCGTCGTGCTGGTCGCGGAGAACGTCGGGCACGTCAAGGCCGTCGCGGCGATGACCGGGCGGAACCTCGACGACATGGCCGGCAACGCGCTCATCGCCGACGGTCTCGCGACCACCCTGGCCGGCGCGGGGGGAGGTTCGGGAACGACGACCTACGCCGAGAACATCGGCGTCATGGCCGCGACGCGCGTGTATTCGACTGCGGCGTACGCCGTCGCGGCGGTCACCGCCGTCGTCCTCGCCTTCTCACCGAAGTTCGGTGCATTGGTCTTCACCGTGCCCGACGGTGTCCTCGGTGGCGCGACCCTCGTGCTCTACGGCCTGATCGGCATCCTCGGTGTGCGCATCTGGATGGACGCGAAGGTCGACTTCACCGACCCTGTCAACCTCACCGTCGCGGCCGCCGCGCTCGTCGCCGGCATCGGCGATCTGACGCTGGCGATCGGATCGGTCGAACTCGGGGGCATCGCGTGGGGTTCGATCGGCATCCTGGTCGCGTATCCCCTCCTGCGCAGACTTGCGGATCTGCGGCACTGATTCTGTCCTGGGGGTAGTCCGGGTCACAAAATCCGCTCGGTTGTGTCAGCGTCACGGCGCGATCGTCTGCATACCGTGAGTATGTCGAACGACCTCTCACACAGGAGCGCAGATGGAACGCACCCTTTTCGAGCCCGAGCACGACCTCTTCCGGGAGTCGTACCGGAAGTTCCTCGAACAGGAGGTGGCCCCCTTCCACGAGCAGTGGGAGAAGGACAAGATCGTCGACCGTGAGGTGTGGAAGAAGGCCGGCGCGCAGGGCTTCCTCGGCATGGCGGTGCCGGAGGAGTACGGCGGCGGCGGAATGGACGACTTCCGCTACAACGCCATCATGGCCGAGGAGACCACCAAGCTCGGCTTCAGCGGGCTGGGCTTCATGCTGCACAACGATGTCGTCGCGCCCTACCTGCTCGAGCTCGCGACCGAGGAGCAGAAGAAGCGCTGGCTGCCCGGTTTCTGTTCCGGCGAACTCATCACGGCGATCGCGATGACGGAGCCGGGCACCGGCAGCGACCTGCAGGGCATCAAGACTCGCGCGGTGCGCGACGGCGACGACTGGGTCCTCAACGGTGCCAAGACGTTCATCACCAACGGCATCCACTCCGACCTGGTGATCGTGGTGGCCTGCACCGACCCCGAGAAGGGTGCCCAGGGCTTCTCGCTGCTCGTCGTCGAGCGCGGCATGCCGGGTTTCGAGCGAGGACGCAACCTCGACAAGATCGGTCTGGCCGCACAGGACACGGCGGAACTCAGCTTCGACGATGTGCGTGTTCCGGCGGCCAACCTGCTCGGGCAGGAGGGCATGGGCTTCATCTACCTGATGCAGAACCTGCCGCAGGAGCGCCTCGCGATCGCGGTCGTCGCTGCCGCAGCCATGGAACGCGTGCTCGACGACACGATCCAGTACTGCCGCGACCGCAAGGCGTTCGGCAAGCCGATCGGCAAGTTCCAGAACACCCGCTTCGAGCTCGCCGAGCTCGCCACCGAGACCCAGCTGGCCCGTGTGTTCGTGGACCGGTGCATCGAGCTGCTCAACGAGAAGAAGCTCACCGTCCCGGAGGCGGCGATGGCCAAGTACTGGACCACCGACAAGCAGGTCGAGCTGATCGACCGCTGCCTGCAGCTGCACGGCGGCTACGGCTACATGCGTGAGTACCCCGTGGCGAAGGCGTACCTCGACGCCCGCGTGCAGAAGATCTACGGCGGCACGAACGAGATCATGAAGGAAGTCATCGGGCGCGGTCTCGATATCTGAGGCATGTACGAGAAGACCGGGGTGGCTCCGCGCGGCGGAGCCACCCCGGCCTCGTTCGTCTCCGGTGAGCCCGAAGATCAGATCTTGCGGACGACCGTGACGACCTTGCCGAGAATGACGGCGTCGTTGCCCGGGATCGGTTCGAACATCGGGTTGTGGGGCATGAGCCACACGTCGCCGTCGACCCGCTTGAACGTTTTGACGGTGGCCTCGCCGTCGAGCATCGCAGCGACGATGTCGCCGTTGTCGGCGACGTTCTGCTGACGGACGACCACCCAGTCACCGTCGCAGATCGCGGCGTCGATCATCGACCGGCCGACGACCTTGAGTAGGAACAGCGAACCTTGGCCGACGAGTTCGCGCGGCAGCGGGAAGACGTCCTCGACTGCTTCCTCGGCCAGGATGGGGCCACCGGCTGCGATTCGGCCCACGACGGGAACCATTGCCGCAGAGGGAATCTCGTCGGTCGAGGAGGTGGCGACGACCTCGGGGGACGACTCGGGAACGTGCGGTGGCTCGAGGCCGCGTACGTCGACGGCCCGGGGGCGGTTCGGATCCCGGCGCAGGAAACCCTTCCGTTCGAGCGTGCGCAGCTGGTGCGCGACGGACGACGTCGAGTTGAGTCCGACGGCGTCGCCGATCTCGCGGATGCTCGGTGGATACCCCCGTTCGCTGACGGAGTCGCGAATGACCTCGAGGACGCGCCGTTGGCGCTCGGTGAGTCCTGTGGTGGGATCGCCGGCCGTGGGTCCGCCCCGGCGGGCCGTGGATGTTCCGTCCGCCTTCATCGTGACCTCCGTGCGGCGAGTGTCGGATGGGTTGCAAGTTGCCTTTCGAATCTATCGACATCTCGCGCGTATATCAAACAGATGTTCGAGATTCACCCCCTCGAGGAGCTGACGTCGGGGCGGGGCTCGTGGTAGAACATTCGAACAGACTTTCGTTCGAACACATGATCGAGTGCTCGACGGGGTCGGCAGACCACGCACAGCGACACGGAGGATTTCCGATGAGCAGAGCGGTTCGGATCGACACGGCGGTACGGCGGGGGCCGACAGCCCGGGCGGGCACAACAGTTCGGACGCGCACGCGAGAGGGGACCGTCTCGGGCCCGGGTGGGGGAGACCCGCACCGTATCCGGCCGATCGGGAGATCCGCAGTGCACCGCGTTCGTGTCCCGTCGCGGACGAGGCCGCGCGTCGTCACGTCCTCTCGTGAGCCCCTGCACCACCGGTCGGAGATCACCCCGCGCAGTCGTCGGCCGGCGGAACAGACGAGTCGGCGGCAGATGGCGGCGACGCTGTTGCTCACCACGCTGGCCACCACGCTGCTCCTCGTACTCGCCCACGTCCGTACCGGCGAGGTGATCTCGCAGAGTGCCGGCACCACGGTTACGGTCGTGGGCGAGGGTGAGACCCTCGAGGCGTCGGCCGCCCGGCCGTCGCCGGATGCCCCGGTCGGTGTCACCCTGGCGAGGATCGCCGAATCGGATTCACTCGACGGCACTACCGTGCCGGCCGGAAGCCGTCTCCTCGGGCCGGATTCCGGCCGGGAATGACGGCGCCGTGGCCCGCCCCGACCCGCGATCCGCGCCCGAACCGGACAGGCGGGTATTGTCCAACACTGTCAGTCACACCACTCCGTGTGGTTGCGGCGGTGTCGGCCCACTCGCGAGTGGAGACGGTTCCGGTCGGGAAGTATTGCTTCGGCGCCGACGTCGCGACCCGCACGGGCACGACGAAGGAACCGACATGTACTGCCCGTATTGCCGCCATCCCGACTCTCGGGTGGTCGATTCGCGCGAGGCAGACGAGGGTGCCGCGATCCGTCGTCGACGGGCGTGCCCCGAATGCGGGCGCCGTTTCACCACGGTCGAGACGGCCGTGCTGTCCGTCGTCAAGCGCAGCGGCGTGACCGAGCCGTTCAGCCGCGAGAAGGTCGTGCGCGGGGTGGCGCGCGCCTGCCAGGGGCGCGACGTCGACAACGATGCACTGAACAAGCTGGCACAGCAGGTCGAGGATGCGGTGCGCGCCAAAGGCTCCCCCGAGATCCCGAGCCACGAGGTGGGATTGGCGATCCTCGGACCCCTGCGCGATCTCGACGAGGTCGCCTATCTGCGCTTCGCGTCGGTCTACCGTTCTTTCAGTTCGGCAGAGGATTTCGAACGTGAGATCCACGAACTGCGCGAACACCAGAAGTCCCGCTCCGCCCCGGCCGACTGACCATCCCGGCCGACCGTTCCGGACAGATCCGGTCACGATGGCCGATCCGGGCGCTACCGGATGGTGTCGATCGCCTTGACCACACGCTTCTCCGACACCGGGATCCGGGTCCCGAGATTCTGGGCGAACAGGCTCACGCGCAACTCCTCGATCATCCAGTAGATCTCGACGACTTCGGGTGCGGTGCGTCGCTCCTCCGGCAGGCGTGCAAGGAGCTTGTCGTAGGCTCCGTAGACGCGATCGAGCACATCCATTCCGGCAGCGTCCCGATTCGCACTCGCCGGCAACGACTCCAGGCGCTGAGCGGCCGCGGTGAGATAGCGCGGTAGATCGACGATCCGCCGTGAGCCCAGGTCGGTGACGAAGCCGGGGAACAGTAGCGACTGCAGCTGTTCGCGTACGTCGTCGGCGGCCTCGCCGTTCGCACGGTCGAGGAGCACGCCCACCTCGTGGGCGCGCGACAGCACGGGCACAACCGCTTTCAGCAGACGGGCGACGTGCCCCGGCAGCTGCGACCGCACCGTGGCGGCCAGCTCGTCGAATTCC
>NZ_AJVB01000271.1:0-5212 GCF_000278445.1 Rhodococcus sp. R1101 | reverse complement strand
ACACATATCGAACAGCCTGGACGAGTGACAGAACGAGTACGAGTGCGAGAACTCGACGACGGAGGCCAACGGCTGATGAGGGTTATCCGCCGGGCCACCGGATCAGTGGCGCCTCGCCGGCGCACCCGGATCGTCCTGCTTTTGCCTAGGTGTTGCGGGTCATGACGTTGTAGACACCGGCACGAGGGGTTGACGAAGGCGGACGGGTCTTCCGACGGCAGGATGGGAAGTACCACCAACTCATCCGCAGAACGAAAGAACCCGACCGCGGCGCACCGTAACGCTCCGCTGTCCGTCGAAGGTCGCCACCGTCTCGTGCAGCGGTGCCAGACCCGTCCGCTGTCCCACGTCGCCGCCGAGATGGGGATCTCCCGGGCCTGTGCCAGCAAATGGATGGCCCGCTACCGCGAACACGGCGAACTCGGCCTGCTCGACCGCCCCAGCGTGCCGCACCACCAGCCCACGGCAACATCGGCCGAGACCGTGGCGCGGATCGAGGCCCTGCGGCGGACCCGTAAGTGGTCCGCAGCCCGCATCGCCCACGAGCTCGCCGCCGACGGCATCACCATCTCGGTGCGCACCGTCAGCCGACACCTCGCTCACCTCGGCCTGAACCGGCGCAAGTTCCTCGACCCGAACGGCGAGAACAATCGCCAGCCACGCCGGATCATCGCCCGCTGGCCCCGGCACATGGTGCACGTCGACATCAAGAAAGTCGGGCGCATCCCCGACGGAGGCGGCTGGCGTGTCCACGGTCGGGGCAGCGAGCAGGCCAAGAAGGTCGACCGCGCCAAGACCGCCGGTGCCCGCGCCGGCTACGTGTATCTGCATTCGGCGGTCGACGGGTTCTCCCGCCTCGCTTACACCGAGGCGCTCTCCGACGAGAAGGCCGCCACGGCAATCGGGTTCATGCACCGGGCGAGAGTGTTCTTCGCCGCACACGGCATCGTGCACATCCATCGGGTCGTCACCGACAACGGGTCCTGTTACCGGGCGAAGAACTTCGCGAAGGTGCTTCATGGTGGCCGGCATCAGCGGATCACCCCGTATACGCCTCGTCACAACGGGAAGGTGGAGCGCTATAACCGGATCCTTGCCGAGGAGTTCCTCTACGCCCGCATCTGGGCCAGCGAACGGCAACGCGCCCAGGCGCTACAGGTGTGGAATGTGCACTACAACCATCATCGGCCGCATACTGCCGTCGGTAACCGGCCGCCTGCGAGCAAACTCCGGACCGGTGTCCCCAACGTCATGGCCTCATACAGTTAACCCGTCGAGGGTTAGCGCGGGTGATCCAGGACTCTACCGCCCCGCTCCTCCCTGGTCCGGCCTTCTCCGAATCGGTTCGAAGAAGTTGCGCAGCCGCTACTTCGCGGTTTCGGTGGCTGATCGTGCGATATGCGCCCGCTCACGTTCGGGCATGCGCCCCCGGTTCGCAGCCCGATGAGGGACCGAAATGGCACGTAGATCGGTTGCACGGATGCGGTGCTCACGACGCCCCTGGCATCCGATACCCCCATACGTGTTTGTCATTGTGACAAACACTCATCGTCTTTTTTGCGCTAGGACCAATACCTGCCAGGTTGGGTAGGACGCAGACTGTGGCGACACGAGAAGTACTCGATCGACGTCGGGCCCGCTCCGTACGGGGCCGTTGTGTCGCGATGTGAAGCTAGGAAGGGAACATGTACACAATTTCCGTGGACACCGGCGGTACGTTTACTGACGTCGTCGTTGCCGATGCCTTCGGTGGCGTCTCTCTGGCAAAGGCACTCACAACCAAGGAACGGGCTTTCCTGGCGATCGAGAACGCTCTGGGGGTGCTCGCTCCCAAGTTGAATCTGACGGTGTCGGATCTGCTCGCGAAGACCAGCCGTTTCAATTACGGCACCACCCGTTCGACCAACGCTGTCGTTGAAGGAACCGCCGCTCGCACAGCATTCTTCACCACTGCGGGCTTCCCTGACATCCTGCTCCTCCGCGAAGGCGGCAAGCCTGACCCATTCCGTCCCCTTCCCTACGGTAAGCCTTATATTCCCCGGTATCTGACGTTCGAGATCGACGAGCGTATGGACGCCGAGGCTACCGTTTTTCGCCCGCTCGACGAGAATTCGGTCCGTGTGGCAATCGACGGCGCCCTTACGCAAGGCGCCGAGGCGATCGGTGTGTGCCTACTGTGGGCGGTAGCCAATCCCGCCCACGAGCTGCGAATCGGTGAACTCATCGCCGAGCATGCACCGGGTGTTCCGTTCACCCTCTCGCATCAGCTCAATCCTGTTGTGCGCGAGTATCGACGGGCTTCAGCTACGGTGATCGATGCCTCTCTCAAACCACTGATGCAGCAGTTCTTCGCGGATCTCGAAAAGGACCTGAGTCAGACGGGATTTCGTGGAGATCTGTTCATCTCGACCTCCTACGGGGGTTCGTGGAGGCCGGCCGACATCGCGGAGCGACCGATCTACTCGATCGGATCGGGTCCGTCGATGGCGCCGGTTTCTGCTGTCCACGAGGCCGATCTGGATCTTCACGGCGGGGCGGCCGCTCACGATCTCCTCGTAGCAGATACCGGAGGAACAACCTTCGACGTCGGCCTGGTGCGTGGAGGCCAGATCGAACAGACCAGTGAAACGTGGCTGAACGGCCGCTGGATCGGGAATATCACCGGGACTCGAGCAGTAGACGTCCGCAGTATCGGATCCGGAGGTGGCTCGATCGCGTGGCTGGATTCCGGCGGATTGCTCCGAGTCGGACCACGGAGCGCCGGTTCTTCGCCAGGCCCCGTGTGCTACGGACTCGGCGGAACCGAACCGACGGTCACCGATGCCGCCTTCGTGCTGGGCTATCTCGATTCCGCGAACTTCATGGGCGGCACACTCCCGCTGGATCTCGACTCGGCCCGTGAGGCGTATCGCAAGCTCGGTGAGAAGATCGGCATGACCACTGAAGAGGCGGCGCATGCAACACTGACGATCGCAGCCGACAACATCGTGACGGCGATTCGGGAGACGACGATCGCCCGCGGGATCGATCCGCGTGAAGTGACGATCGTTGCCGGTGGTGGCGGATCCGGCATGAACATCGGCCGAATCGCGGCAGAGCTCGGCACTGGTCACGTCCTGTTGCCCAAGACCGCCGGTGCCATGAGCGCATGTGGCGCATTGTTCTCGGACGTCATCTCCGAGTTCACTACCGTTGCCTACTGCACGACGCAAGATTTCGATACCGACCTCGCGAACAAGTCGCTCCGCAGCGTGCGAGAGCAGGCGCAAGCTTTCCTGGAGGGAATGGGAACGGATCTGTCCGCGGAGTCGACGATCGAGTACTTCGTCGAGGCCCGCTACAAGCAGCAGGCATGGGAACTCACGGTCGCCGTTCCGTACAGCGAACTGGGAGCGGGTGACGGCAAGCTGCTGGAAGAGGCGTTCCACGACGTACACGAACGAATCTTCGGAGTGCGCGAGCCAGGGCAGTACCTCGAACTGCTGTCGTGGAGTGCTCGCGCGACCGCACGTCTTCCCAAGCCGGCGCTCCTCGACGCGGGTGAGGGTCGGGGCGATCGACCGGTGCCCACACAGACCGCGCAAGCATACTTCGGCGACACAGGATGGGTGGAGACCGCGTTCTACGACGGACGAACACTGCCCCTCGAATCCACCGTCGCCGGCCCGGCTGTTGTCCAGGAGCCCACCACAACATTGGTGGTCTACCCCGGTCAGAAAGCGACGGTCACCCCACACGGCAACTACCTGATCGACACGGCAGCCGGCGTCCAGGCCGTAGCCGACAAGGAGAACTGAGATGACTGATCTCGACCTGGTCAACATGGCCGTCATCGCGAACCGACTCGACGGCATCGTCCGCGAGATGGAGAACACCCTCCTGCGCACCGGTCGCTCCGCGGTGCTCAACATGGCGCGAGACTTCTCGTGCAGCATCATCACCGGGGACAACCGTCTACTTTCGACCGCAGAGGGACTGCCGGTGCACGTCATCGGTACCGAGCGTCTCGGCAAGGCGATGACCGAACTTCACGACGACATCGCAGATGGTGACGCCTACCTGCACAACGACCCCTACCTGGGGAACACCCACGCAGCCGACCACACCATCCTCGTGCCGGTATTCGTCGACGGCGAGCACCTGTTCACTACTGCGGCCAAGGCGCACCAGGCCGACATCGGCAACTCGAAGCCCACGACATACATGCCGTACGCAAAGGACATATACGAGGAAGGCGCCCTGATCTTCCCCGCAGTACGAGTCCAGCGAAACCGCAAAGATGTCAACGACATCATTCGCATGTGCCGAAGGCGAATTCGCGTTCCCGATCAGTGGTATGGAGACTACCTCGCAATGATCGGCGCAGCGCGTATCGGTGAAGCCGCACTCAAGGATCTGTGCGATCGCTACGGCATCGAGACCATCAAGACGTTCATCGAGGAGTGGTTCGACTATTCCGAGCGGACGATGGCCGAGGCTATCGGCAAGCTCACCGAGGGTACGGTTACCGGACACGGAATGGCCGATCCGCTCGAGCCGATCATGCCCGACGGCATCCCGATCCAGGTGACCATTTCGGTCAAGCCCACCGAGGGTCGTATCGTGCTCGATCTTCGCGACAACATCGACTGCATCGATGCCGGACTGAACGAGTCGGAAACCTGCTCGACCAACAACGTCATGACCGGTCTGCTCAACAGCCTGGATCCCGAAATCCCCCGCAACAGTGGCAGCTTCCGCCGCATCGAGGTGTTGCTGCGCGAGGGCGCAATCGTGGGTATCCCGACATTCCCGCACTCCACCTCGGTGGCTACCACCAATCTGGGCGAGCGACTCGTGATGATCACGCAAAAGACTTTTGCCGACAACTGGCACGGCCAGGGTCTTGCCGAAGGTTCGTGCAGCGTTGGAGCCGGATTCTCGGTGATCTCAGGACTCGACGACCGTCACGGAACAGCCGACCCTTACATCAACCAGGTCTTCCTGGGATCGCAGGGTGGTCCGGCCAGCGTAGACACCGACGGCTGGATCACTTATGGCAACTCCGTCACCAACGGCTTGATGTTCCGAGACAGTATCGAGATGACCGAGCAGAAGTACCCGGTTCGAGTCGAGGAACTACGTATCCGCACGGACTCCGAAGGCGCCGGCCGCCGCCGGGGCGCCCCGGGCACAGTCGTTCGCTTCGGTCCGAAGACCGCCCCGATGAGCG
>NZ_AJVB01000270.1:0-5259 GCF_000278445.1 Rhodococcus sp. R1101 | reverse complement strand
CCACACTCGTCGGCGCGATCCTGCGCATCCCGTACACCGTCGCCACCGCCCGCTTCGGTGGCCGCAACTGGACGATCTTCAGTGCCCTCGTGCTGCTGATCCCCACCCTCGGGGCGCTGTACCTGATGCTGAACCCGGGCCACTCCTACACCACCTTCATGCTGGTCGCAGCACTCGCCGGCGTGGGCGGCGGCAACTTCGCGTCGTCGATGACCAACATCAACGCCTTCTACCCGCAGCGCCTGAAGGGCTGGGCACTCGGACTCAACGCCGGTGGCGGAAACATCGGTGTCCCGGCCGTCCAGCTGATCGGTCTGCTCGTCATCGCCACCGTCGGCAACACCGAGCCCTGGATCGTATGTGCGGTCTACCTCGTCCTGTGCGCCGTCGCAGCGCTCGGCGCCGCACTGTTCATGGACAACCTCGGTGATCAGAAGGCCGACCTGCGGGCCATGGGCGCCGCGCTGAGGTTCCGCGACTCGTGGATCATCTCCTTCCTCTACATCGGCACCTTCGGTTCGTTCATCGGTTTCGGCTTCGCCTTCGGTCAGGTCCTGCAGATCAACTTCCTCGCCGGCGGCGACACCCCCGCCCAGGCCGCACTGCACGCCGCGCAGATCGCTTTTATCGGCCCGCTCCTCGGATCGATCTCGCGGCCGCTCGGCGGAAAGCTCGCCGACCGCATCGGCGGCGGCAGGATCACCCTCTACACCTTCGTCGCGATGGCCCTGGCCGCCGCGGTGCTCATCGCCGCCGGCACTCTCGACGACCGCGCCACCGGCGCAGCGACCGGTGGTGTGCTGACCGCCATGGTGCTCGGCTTCATCGCCCTGTTCCTGCTCTCCGGACTCGGCAACGGTTCGGTCTACAAGATGATCCCGTCCATCTTCGAGGCCCGTGCGCAGGATCTCGACGACCTGGATCGCGACGAGAAGGCCGCCTGGTCGCGCAGCATGTCCGGTGCCCTCATCGGTTTCGCCGGTGCCATCGGCGGACTCGGCGGCGTCGGCATCAACCTGGTCTTCCGCGCCTCCTACGGCGGGCAGGCCCAGTCCGCGACGATGGCCTTCTGGGTCTTCGCGATCTTCTACCTCGTGTGCATCGTCGTGACCTGGTTCGTCTTCCTTCGCCGCCCCCATCCGACCGCCACGAGCGAACCGTCCACCGAGGCTCCCGCCCCGGCCCGCGTCGCAGTCTGACCGATCCCCGGCACGAAGGAAGAGAACACCATGAGCCGCAAGAACGTCGTCGTCGTCGGACACGGAATGGTCGCCCACCGCTTCGTCGAAGCCCTGCGTGTCCGCGACGAGCAGGACGACTGGTCGGTGACCGTGCTCGGCGAGGAGACCGACGCCGCCTACGACCGCGTGGGACTGTCGTCCTATGTGGGGTCCTGGGACCGCAAGGAACTCGCCCTGGCCGGAAACGATTATGCAGCAGACGATCTCGTCGACCTGCGGGTCGGCACCCGCGCCGTGGGCATCGACCGCGCGGCCCGGACCGTCACCACCGCCGACGGTGACGTTCTGCGCTACGACAGCCTCGTCCTCGCGACCGGCTCGTATCCCTTCGTCCCGCCGGTGCCCGGACACGACCTGCCGGACTGCTTCGTCTACCGCACCCTCGACGATCTCGACGGCATCCGCGCCGCGGCCCGACGCGCCGAGGCCACCGGCCGCGCCGGTGTCGTCATCGGCGGCGGTCTGCTCGGCCTCGAGGCCGCCAACGCGCTGCGCCTGCTGGGCGTGACCCCGCACGTGATCGAGTACAACAACCGGCTGATGCCCGCCCAGGTCGACGAGGGCGGCGGCCGTGTCCTGGACCGTCTCGTCACCGATCTCGGACTCGTCACCCACCTCGGTGTGGGCACCGAGAAGATCGCATCGGGGCCGGAGGGGCTGCAGGTGAGCCTGTCCGACGGAAGCGTCATCGAAGCGGGTCTCGTCGTCTTCTCCGCCGGTGTCCGTCCCCGCGACGAACTTGCCCGGGAGGCCGGACTCGAACTCGGTGGTCGCGGCGGTGTGCTCACCGACCGCTCCTGCCGCAGCACCGCGGACGCGGCCGTCTACGCGATCGGCGAATGCGCAGCCGTGGACGGCACCTGCTACGGACTCGTCGCCCCGGGCTACAGCACCGCCGAGGTTGTCGCCGACCGGCTCGTCGGCGGCACCGCCGAGTTTCCCGGCGCAGACATGTCCACCAAGCTCAAGCTGCTCGGTGTGGACGTCGCGAGCTTCGGCGACGCCCACGCGACGACGCCGGGTGCACTGGAAGTCGTGCTGTCCGACTCCGCGAAGGGCACCTACGCCAAGCTCGTCGTCTCCGACGACGCGAAGACCCTGCTCGGCGGCATCCTCGTCGGCGACGCCTCGGCCTACGGCACGCTGCGACCGCTGGTCGGCCGCGAGCTGCCGGGTGACCCGGCAACGCTGATCTCTCCGGCGGGGGAGAAACCGGGCGCCGGTTCGCTGCCCGACGACGCCGAGGTGTGCTCGTGCAACGGCGTGACCAAGGGCGCGATCTGCGACGCGATTGCCGAAGGGGCCTGCGACATCGCACAGATCAAGTCGTGCACGAGCGCCGGCACCACCTGCGGCGGCTGCCTCCCGAGCGTCAAGCAGCTCCTCGCCCGGTCGGGTGTGCAGATGTCCAAGGCCCTGTGCGAGCACTTCGAACAGTCCCGCGCCGAGCTGTTCCAGATCGTCCAGGCCACCGGGATCCGTACCTTCTCCGCGCTCATCGCGCAGTACGGCACCGGGCACGGTTGCGACATCTGCAAGCCGGTGGTCGCCTCGATCCTCGCCTCCACCGACTCCGACCACATCCTGCACCCGAAGCAGGCCGGCCTGCAGGACACGAACGACCACTTCCTCGCCAACATCCAGAAGAACGGTACCTACTCGGTCGTGCCGCGCATGCCCGGCGGCGAATGCACGCCCGAGCAGCTCATCGTCATCGGTGAGGTGGCACGCGATTTCGGCCTCTACGTGAAGATGACCGGCGGTCAGCGCGTCGACCTGTTCGGTGCCCGCGTCGAACAGCTCCCGCAGATCTGGAAGCGTCTCGTCGACGCCGGCATGGAATCCGGCCAGGCGTACGGCAAGTCGCTGCGCACCGTCAAGAGCTGCGTCGGCTCCACCTGGTGCCGATACGGCGTGCAGGACTCGGTCGGGATGGCCGTCGCCCTCGAATTGCGTTACCGAGGACTGCGCTCGCCCCACAAGCTCAAGATGGGTGTGTCGGGCTGCGCCCGTGAATGCGCCGAGGCGCGCGGCAAGGACGTCGGTGTCATCGCGACGGAGAACGGCTGGAACCTGTACGTGTGTGGCAACGGCGGCCAGTCGCCCAAGCACGCGCAGCTTCTTGCCGGTGGTCTCGACGACGAGACCCTCGTCCGCTACATCGACCGGTTCCTCATGTTCTACATCCGCACCGCCGACCGGCTCCAGCGCACCGCCCCCTGGCTCGAGGCGCTCGAGGGCGGGCTCGAGCACCTGAAGGAAGTCGTGTGCGACGATGCCCTCGGGATCGCCGACGACCTCGAGGCCGCCATGGCCAAGCACGTCGGCGGTTACAAGGACGAGTGGGCCGGTGTCCTCGAGGACCCGGAGAAGCTGGCACGGTTCGTGTCGTTCGTCAACGCGCCCGAGCAGCCCGACCCCACGGTCCGCTTCGACGACAGCGGCCCGCGCAAGGTCCCCGTTCTCGTGGGTATGCCGGGTATCGGACCCGGAACCGGGGCATGACGACCGCTTACCCCGAGGGAACGAGCGGGTAATGCGCTCGAAACACCGGGCACCCACACTTCAGGACAGCAGTGTCAAGGGAGGACAGCGATGACCGTCATCGAGACGTACACCGTAGGGGGATCGACGCGCGACAGCGTGTTCGACGGGCGACTGGAATGGACCTCGGCCTGTCCGCTCAGCCATCTCATTCCGGGCCGTGGAGTTGCGGTGTTGCTGCGCGGCGGCGAGCAGGTCGCCCTGTTCCTGCTCGACGACGGAACGCTGCGCGCGGTGGGCAACATCGATCCGTTCGGCCGCGCCGCGGTGATGTCGCGCGGAATCGTCGGTGACCGTGCCGGCGAGCCCACCGTGGCGTCGCCGCTGCTCAAGCAGGTCTTCTCCCTCGACGACGGTCGCTGCCTCGACGATCCGTCGGTGCGTCTGCCCGTCTACGAGGTGCGCGTGTGGGCGGGAGTCGTCCAGATCCACAGCCTCGTCCCGCGCGACCGGCGGCACGAGGGCGCGACCGGAGAGGGTTCGTGAACGACGACACCCCACCGTTGCGGGGATTCACCATCGGCGTGACGGCGGCTCGACGCGCCGAGGAATTCGCCACTCTCCTCACCAGGCGCGGGGCCGAGGTCGTGCATGCTCCCGCCATCCGCATCATCCCGCTGTCCGACGACGACGAACTCGAACGCGTCACCCGGTGCATCGTCGCGCAACCCCCGGACATCACGATCGCCACCACGGCGATCGGGTTCCGCGGCTGGATGGGCGCAGCGGAGGGATGGGGACTCGCCGACGGTCTCGCGCAGGCACTCGGCACGAGCCGGATCCTCGCCCGCGGCCCGAAGGTCACGGGCGCGATCCGGGCCGCCGAACTCCGAGAGGAGTGGTCTCCCTCCTCGGAATCGTCCGCCGAGGTGCTCGAGCTCCTGCTGAACGAGGGAGTCACCGGTCGCCGCATCGCCGTGCAGTTGCACGGTGAGCGCACCGAATGGGAGCCCGGGACCGATGTGTGCGAGGCACTGCGCGCCGCGGGTGCGGACGTCGTCCCCGTCCCGGTCTACCGGTGGACGCCCCCCGAGGATCTCACGGCGCTCGACCGGATGATCGAGCAGATCGTCGAACACGGACTCGACGCCGTGAGCTTCACGAGCGCCCCGGCCGTCGCGTCGATGCTCATGCGGGCCAAGGAGACCGGTTGGCTCGAACCGATGCTGCGGTCGCTGCGCACCGGCGTCACGGCCGTGTGCGTCGGTCCTGTCACCGCGGCACCGCTCATCGAACTCGACGTCCCCGTGAGCATGCCCACCCGTTCCCGGCTGGGTTCGCTCGCCCGGCACATCGCCGAGGAACTACCCCGGCGGGCCGTGCGCATCGAGGCCGGCGGCCACGTGCTCAGCCCGCGGGGACGCTGCGTGATCGTCGACGGCACCGTCCGGTGCCTTCCCCCTGCCGGGATGGCCCTGATGCGCACGCTCGTCGCGCGCGCCGGCCTCGTCGTCTCCCGGGAGGAACTTCTCGC
>NZ_AJVB01000269.1:0-5265 GCF_000278445.1 Rhodococcus sp. R1101 | reverse complement strand
GAGCCCCTCGTCCGTACCGTCCACTCGTACGCCTTCGCGGTGCTGCGACTGCAGGCGTCGGCGCACGGCAACCCGCCACCGCGTCTGATCACCGGTGCCGAACAGGACGCCGTCCTGCGCGAACTGCTGCGCGGCGACATCGACGACGGAGCCGGGATGTGGCCCGAACGGTTGCGTCCGGCGCTCGGCATGACGGGCTTCGCCGTCGAACTGCGCGATCTCATGCTGCGCGCGAACGAGCGCGGTCTCGGCCCGGAGGATCTGATCGCGCTCGGAGAGCGCCGCGGTCGGCCGGAGTGGGTCGCGGCCGGGCGTTTCGCGGAGCGGTACGAGCAGGTGATGCTGCTGCGCGGCGCCGTCGGGCTCGAGGCTCCCGAGGCCACCGCTCCCGCCCTGGACGCGGCCGAACTCGTCGGTGCGGCGCTCGCGGCGTTCGCCACCGATCCCGATCTGCTCGCCTCCGAACGCGGCCGGATCCGTCATCTGCTCGTCGACGACGCCCAGCATCTCGATCCGCAGGCCGCCGATCTCGTGCGCGTGATCGGTACCGGTACCCGCACGAGCACCGTCGCGGGTGATCCCGACCAGGCCGTCTTCGGCTTCCGCGGCGCCGACACCTCCTTCCTCGAGAGCCTCGGCGAGGCCGACGGATCGCGCCGGATCGTGTTGGGCGTCCACCATCGCGCCGCTCCGGAGGTGGCGTCCGCTGCCGCCGGGATCGCGCGCCGGCTGCCGGGTCTGCCGCCCCATCGCGGCGTGGCCGAGCATCGCGACCCGCAGGGCGATCCCGGCCTGGTGCGGGTTGCGGTGTGCTCGTCGCAGGCCAAGGAGGCCGCGCTGGTCGCCGACACCCTGCGTCGATCCCACCTGGTCGACGGCGTGCCGTGGTCGCGGATGGCGATCGTCGTCCGGTCAGTGCCCCGGGTGCTGGCGCCCCTGCGCCGCGCGCTGCTCGCGGCGGGTGTCCCGATGACGACCGCCGCATCCGAACTGCCGCTGGCCCGCCAGCACAGCGTCGCGGGGCTGCTGCTCGTGCTGCGCGCGGTGTCCGGCAGTGGCTTCGGAGGCGACGAAGCACTGGCCCTGCTGTCCGGGCCCATCGGCGGCGCCGAACCGGTCGCGCTGCGGAGACTGCGGCGTGGTCTGCGACGGGTCGAGCTCGCGTCGGGCGCGGACCGCGATTCCGCCGAACTGCTGCGCATCCTGCTCACCGAGGGCGACGACACCGCCGAGAACGCACATCTCGTGCGCGGGCTCACCGACGTCGAGGCGGCACCGCTGAGGAAGGTGTTCGGAGTGCTGCGCAAGGCCCGTTCGGCGGCGCTGCGTGGGGGCGGTCTCGAGGACGTGCTGTGGGAGGCATGGCAGGCCACCGGACTCGAGCGGCGATGGGCCGCCGCGTCGGCCTGGGGCGGGCCGATCGGTGCGCAGGCCGACCGCGATCTCGACGGGGTCGTGGCGCTGTTCGACGCCGCCGCCGACTACGTCGACCGTCTGCCCCGCGCGCACATCGCGGGATTCGTCGACTACCTCACGGAGCAGGAGATCCCCGCTACGGCCCGTACCCGCGTGGCCGCCGAATCCGAAGCGGTCACGGTCGTCAGCGCGCACTCCGCCGCCGGTCGCGAATGGGACGTCGTCGTGGTCGCCGGCGTCCAGGAAGGCCTGTGGCCGAGCCTGCGGGCCCGCGGCACCCTGCTCGGCATCGAAGCCCTGATCGACGCCCTCTCCGGTGCCGACGGCGGCGACGACACCGGCACGCGGCTGTCCCGCACCGCGCCGCTGCTCGCCGAGGAACGCCGGCTGTTCCTCGTCGCGTGCAGCCGCGCCCGCACCCACCTCCTCGTCACCGCCGTCGACTCCGTGAGCGGCGACAGCGAACTCGTCCGCTCCCGTTTCGTCGACGAACTGCGCGGTGGCGACACCGACGCACCCGACGATCTCCTCACCGACCCGGTGCCCGACGAGGTCCGCACCCGGGTGCTGGCCCTGCCCGCCCTCGTCGCCGAACTGCGCAGCGTGGTGTGCGATCCCGAGATCGCCGACACCGAACCCGAACGGCAGCAGCGGGCCGCCCAGCAACTCGCGCGGCTCGCACGCGCCGGGGTACGCGGCGCCCACCCCGACGAGTGGTACGGCACCGCCGATCCCAGCACCGCCGACCCGCTGTGGGATCCCGACGACGACGCGGTGCGGTTGTCCCCGTCCACGGTCGAACAACTCACGACCTGCGCGTTGCGGTGGATGTTCGAGCGGCACGGCGGCTCCGACGGCGAGAACAGCCACGCCGTCACCGGCACCCTCGTGCACACCCTCGTCCAGGCGCTCGCCGGGCGCATCCCGCCCGATCGCATCGATCAGGCGCTCGAGAAGGCCTGGGATTCGGTCGATCTGGGTGCCGACTGGTATGCGCGACGCGAACTCGAACGCACCCGCCGCATGCTCGACACCTTCTCGACCTGGTTGCAGGGCACGCGGGGAGAACTCACGGAGATCGGCGTCGAGGTCAAGGTCGACGGCATCCTCGAACCCGACTCCGACGACAAGCCCCGGGTGCGGCTCCGCGGCCGCATCGACCGGCTCGAACGCGATGCCGAGGGCCGCCCCGTCGTCATCGACGTCAAGACCGCGAAGAACCCGGTGTCCAAGGACGCCGCGCGCGACCACGCCCAGCTCGCCGCCTATCAGGTGGCCGCGGCGGCCGGCGCGATCGAGGGCGAACCGGCTGCAACGCCCGGCGGCGCGCGTCTGGTCTTCGTGGCGAAGCCGCACAACAAGGAGGGCGCGACGCAGCGTGTGCAGCCGCCCCTCGGCGAGGACGGTCTGGCGCAGTGGCGGGAGATCATCCACGACGCCGCGGCCGCGACCCGCGGTCCGCGCTTCGTCGCGAGGGTCAACGACGGGTGCCGGCACTGCCCGGTGCTGTCGAGCTGCCCGGCACACGACGAAGGCAGGCAGGTGACCGGAGAATGAATGCACCACGGGTGAGTGCGACGCGCCTCGCGGAGGCACTGGGACAGCTGCCCCCCACGACGGAGCAGGCAGCGGTCATCGAGGCGCCGCCCGGGCCGATGCTGGTCGTGGCGGGCGCCGGCGCCGGCAAGACCGAGACGATGGCGGCCCGCGTGGTGTGGCTCGTCGCGAACGGGATCGTCGAACCCGAGCAGGTGCTGGGCCTGACCTTCACCCGCAAGGCCGCACAACAGCTCACAGCCCGCATCCGGGCGCGACTCGCCAAGCTCGCCGGGTCGGCGCTGCTCCGCGACCTCGACCCGAGCGGTGGGTTGCGTGCCCGGATCCTCGGCAGCGAACCCGAGGTGAGCACGTATCACGCGTACGCCGGTCGCCTGCTCACCGAGCACGGTCTGCTGCTGCCCATCGAACCGTCGGCGACCCTGCTGTCCGAGACCGAGCTGTGGCAGGTCGCGCACCGCGTGGTCAGCTCGTGGGACGGCGAGCTCGACACCGACCGCAATCCCGCGTCGGTGACCGAGGCCGTGCTCGCCCTGTCCGGTCAGCTCGCCGAACACCTCGTCGAACCGGATCGGCTGCGCGACGCCCACGTCGAACTCGAACAGCTCGTGCACACCCTCCCGCCCGGCCCGGGGCAGCGGGGAGCGCCGTCGAAGACCCTGCTCGGCTACCTCGACACCCAGCACGCGCGTCTGCAGTTGCTTCCGCTCGTCGAACGGCTGTCCGAGACCCTGCGTCGCGAAGGCGCCCTCGACTTCGGCAGCCAGATGTCGCTCGCCGCGCGGGTCGCCCGCGACCATCCCGAGGTGGGCGCCGGCGAACGGACCCGGTTCCGGGCCGTGCTGCTCGACGAGTACCAGGACACCGGGCACGCCCAGCGCGTCCTGCTCGCCGCGTTGTTCGGCGGCGGCGCCGATCCGGGCCTCGCGGTGACCGCGGTGGGCGATCCCATGCAGTCCATCTACGGCTGGCGCGGGGCGTCGGCCGCCAACCTGCCGCGCTTCGCGAGCGACTTCCCGGCGTCCGACGACGAGCCGGCGCCCACCCGCGAACTGCTCACCAGCTGGCGCAACCCGCCGCAGGCCCTCGAACTGGCGAACGTCTCGTCCGAACCCCTGCGCGATCGGGGGGTGCCGGTCAGCCGGTTGCGTCCCCGTCCCGACGCGACCGCCGGCGATGTCCGGCTCGCGCTGCACCCCGATGTCGCGACCGAACGCGACTGGGTGGCCGACCGGATCGCCGCGGAGTACGCCGCTGCACGCGAGGACGGGCGGACACCGCCGACGGCAGCGGTCCTGGTCCGCCGCAACGCCGACGCGGCGCCGATCGCCGAGGCACTGCGCGCCCGCGACCTGCCGGTGGAGGTCGTCGGCATCGGCGGACTACTGCACACACCGGAGGTCGCCGATGTGCTCGCGATGCTGCGGCTGGCAGCGGATCCGCTCGCCGGAAGCGCGGCGGTGCGGGTGCTCACCGGTGCCCGTTGGCAACTCGGGGCCGCCGACCTGAAGGCACTGTGGGAGCGCGCTCAGGAACTGGCCATCGCGGGTCGCTGGGGTGTCACCGGTGCGGTGACCGACCCCGATGCCCTCGAGGACGCGCTCGATTCGGCACTGCCCGGCGAACATGCCGACCAGGCCGGACTCGCCGACGCGATCTCCGATCCCGGCGACAGCCACCGCTACTCGAAGTTCGGATACGCGCGCATCGTCGCGCTGGGCCGCGAGCTGACCTCTCTGCGCGAACGGCTCGGTCAGCCCCTCACCGAACTGGTGGCCGAGGTCGAGCGCGTACTCGGTATCGGCATCGAGACCGAGGCCCGCGTGGGCAGCCGGCGCGGCGTCGCCGGCCGCGAACATCTCGACGCGTTCGCCGGGGTGGTCGCGTCCTATGCGGGGCGCACCAACGCGACCCTTCCCGGTCTGCTGACCTACCTCGCAGCCGCGGAGGAGATCGAACAGGGTCTCGCGCCCGGTGAGGTGGAGGTCGATCCCGATCGCGTGCAGGTCCTCACCGTCCACTCGGCGAAAGGCCTCGAATGGGAGGTCGTTGCGGTCCCGCACGTCGCGGCGGGAGTCTTCCCGTCGTCCACGGCCGCCGCGACCTGGCTCGGATCCACGAGCGAACTGCCCCCGCATCTGCGTGGCGATCGGGTGCTGCCCGACGACGATCCGGGGAGCACCGACGGTGTGCCCGTGCTCGATCTCGGCGACGTCGCCGATCGCAAGATGCTCGAGCGGGCGGTCGACGCCCACAAGGACGCCCTCAAACGGCGCAAGCTCGACGAGGACC
>NZ_AJVB01000268.1:0-5288 GCF_000278445.1 Rhodococcus sp. R1101 | reverse complement strand
CACCAGGGCGCGGGCGAGCAGATCGGCCGCCGAGAACGTCCCCGTGGCATCGAATGCCGCGCGGGCGAGCCGTTCGGCCAGTGGAGCGTCGCCCAGGGCGATCGCGTCGTGGGCCGCGGTCTCGAGCAGTTCGGTGCCGACGGATCGGTTGCTGTCCAGGGAGAGCTCGGCCAGACGGATCCGGTCGGCCGGCCCCCGTTGGACACGCGAGCCCAGGGCCTCGACGAGCTGACCGCGGATCCTGCGACCTGCGACCCGGCCCACGCGGCGACGTACCACCTCGCCGAAGAGCGGATGGGTGTAGCGCACGCGGTAATTGCGGCCGTCGTCGACGACGTCGATCAATCCGCGTCGTTCTGCTTCCTCGACCGCCTCGTCACCGGCGAGACCGCAGAGGATCTCGAGGTCGAGCGGTTCGCAGAACGCCAGCAGTTGCAGCGCCTGCAGCACCTCCGACGTGAGGTGATCGATGCGATGTTCGAGGAGCGAGGCCAGCTCCGAGGTGACAGCCGTGCCGCCACGGAGCTGCCACACGTTCCCGGCGCGGCGGAGCGTGCCTGCTTCACGGGTTCCGATCACGAGGTGGTGGACGAACAGGGCGTTGCCGCCGGACGCTTTCCAGATCAGGTCGGCGCTCAGCTCCTCCAACGGGCCGCCGAGCACGGTTTCGACGAGGTCGATGCACTGCTGCCGGGTGAACGGTGACAGCTCCACTCTGATGAGATGACCGTCCTTCCACAGGGATGTGACGGCGTCGGGCACGGATTCGCCGTGGCGCACCGTGGCCACGGTGTGGACGGCCCGATCGAGTGCAAGCTGATGGAGGAAGGTGGCCGACAGCGGATCGAGCAGGTGGGCGTCGTCGACACCGAGGACCAGGCGTGCGTGACCGGAGCCGTGCTCGTGCAGCAATGCCTGTCGGACGGCGGCGAGGAACGCGACGGGGTCGCGAGTCGGGGGAGCTTCGACGAGGTGCGCGAAGGCACCCAGCGGGATGCTGCGAGCGGATTCTGTTCCCGCGATCCAGCGCACCGGGGCGGCCAGCGAGTCGGTGGCCATGCGGGCCAGGGTGGTCTTGCCGACGCCGGGATCTCCGGTGAGGACCACACCGCCTCGGTCGGGGTCCGTCAGGGCCGCGACAATGATGTCCAGTTCCCCCCGCCGCTGAATCAGTGGCCAGCGCTGATCCATGCACTCGATCGTAGATGTGCAGAGTGCGGATATCTCCGGGATGGAGATTTCGGCTCCGGCATGCGGCCCTGTTTCGAGTACTCCACTACGCGCGACTCCTGCATGTTCGGTGACGACGATGGAGTCGTCGAAGTGAACCGAACGGGCAGCGGCCGAAGGAGCTGGTGATGACAACGACATCGTCGGAGCCGTTCTTCAGCTGGACGTCGAGACGGATCGATCTGAGCGCGGCAGAGGATGCGCGCTCGATGGTTCCGGAGCTCGACGAGTCGCTGCGCTGTGGCTCCCGAAAGGCCCGATTGCTGGCGATCCACGATGAGGAGGGCGAGACCGAATACGTCGCGTTGCTGGTAGGAGACGTTTCGGGGCGGAGTGACGTCACTGTTCGCGAAGTCGACGAAGAACGCTTGCTGGTCGAAGCGAGCCGGCCGTCCACCGAACCCGAGATCCTGTTGGGCGTGGCCTCTACACCCGGTGCCGGGCATCTCGGCGCACATCACGTCGACCGCGAGGTCTTCGTGGAGGGACCGGTGCGGTCGCTGATCATCCGGAGCGGGGCACGCTCGGTGGTGGTCGAGTGGGACCACGGCGAAGACAGGTACTCGGCACCGCAGAAACAGTGCGTGGTGCGCGATGCGGCGCCGACGGTTTTCGCTCACCCCGAACCCGCGATGAAGCGGGAGACGACCCGGTCCCGTGGAGCACGGACGTTCCCGGGTCCTCGTGTGGCCCGGTTGTGGCAGCGACTGTTGTCACATCCGGGATCGGCGAATCCCGAGCGGACCCCGATGGTCTGCGGCTGACGACTCAGAGCCCGGGAATCCGGGGCAGCTCCGGGAGCGGCAGTTGCGGCGGCGGCGGGAGTGTCGGTAGCTCGAAGCGGGGGAGCCCCGGGACGAGTGGAGCAGGTTCGGGTTCGGGAGACGGCACCGAGGTGTCGACCGACGCGTCCTGCTGCGTCCCGGTGGAGATGGGCGCCTGTGTGGAGGTCTGCGTTTGCGGCTGGTAGGTGGTGCGGGGCTCGTTCCGATCCGCAACCGTCGACTGCTCGCCCACCGTGGGGGTGGCCTCCGACGAGGTGGCGGCGTCCGTGGTTGTCGTGGAACGGGGCTCCGGTGCAGGCTGCGCCGGTGGCACCTGCATCTCCTCTTGCGTCGCGGTCGGTTGTGGATCGCGGCCGGATCCCTGCAGCAGTTCGACGCCCAGACCGATCGCCGCCGCGACGACGACGGCCCCACCGGCGAGCAGGAGGCGTCGCCGTTTCCGCGGTTGCGCGGTCGCCTCGGTCTCCTGCCGGAGGTCGGCTGCGGCGAAACTCTCGGTCGGCGCGTGCGACGCGATCAGCTGCGGGGCGAACTGTGCGGTCTCGGTCACCTCCGTCGGTGCGGCGAACTCCGCCGTCTCGCTGAACTTCGCGGTGCCCGGGCGGGCGAGGAGCGCTGCGCCTTCCGCTGCGACGAGTTCGGGCTGCGGGGGCACGATGACCGGCATGTCGAGCCACGACTCCATCACGGCAGTGACCAGCGGAATGTTCGCTCCACCCCCGATGAGCACCGCAGCATCGGGAGTGCGTCCCGAGCGCCGGATGACGTCGAGGGCGAGGCCGGCCGAGGCCTTCACGGGTCCGTCGATGAGAGAATCGAAACTGTCCTGCGAGAGCAGCAACAGACCACCCTCACCGGGCATGCACACCGCGTCCTTCGACGACAACTGCTCTTTCGCGTCGCGGCACCGGGCGGTGAGCGCCCGCTGGGCCGCCATGTCGGCCGGCTCGGCGAAACGCTGCAGCTCGACGTGGTGGTCGTAGATCAGGCGGTCGACGAGGTCGCCGCTGATCCGGTTCGAGCGCGCCGTACTCAATGCGATGCGGGTGCCTCGGTCGACGACCGTGACGGTGAGGCCCGAGCTGCCGAGGTCGTAGAAGACGAGCGTGGTGTGATCGCCGAGATCACCGGTGGTTTCCAGCATTTCGAGCGCGGCTGTCACCTCCGGCACGAGCCGGAAGTTGTCGATGTCCAGTCGGCTCATCGCGCCCTGGACGAAATCGGCCTGCGTCTCGTTCTGGTAGGCGACGCCGATGGCCCGCACCTGCTCGATCTCGTCGGTCTCGGCGAGCATCGTTTCGATGGACTCCGCAGCCAGCTCGGCCGGCCGGTCGAGCAGGGCGGGCATCGCGCGGGAGCGGAAGATCGGACTGTCGACACTCCCGGTGTCACGTCGCGCAAAGCGCACCGCGCTGGCACCGACCGAGACACCGAGAACTGTAGTCATGACGCCGACTATAACGGTTCGGTCACGGTGTGCCTTGCCGAGGCGTTCTGTGCCGACGTCGGCACGCGTCTCCGGGTCGCTGGGGAGAGGGCTCTTCGCGACGAGTCACATGCTGTCGTCGGTATCGAAATCCCTCTTGTGCAGCCGACTTCGCGATTGCGGACCGAGCTGTCCGCACGTGGCGATCCCACCGGAATTCGAGGAGGTTCGCGATCGTCGATGCCACGAGCGGCTGGCAACCGACCGTGCGGTACGCGCCGTGGTGCTCCACCGGACGGGCAGAGGTTCTGTTCCGGCGGCGCATACTGCAAGGTCGAGCTGACGGGATCGCCCGATCGGATCGAGGCCGTCTCCGCGGGCATGGCCGAGCGGCCGGCCATCTTTGCCGATCCCGACCGATCGCCCTCAGATCTCCACCGCGGTACCGCAGATCCCGCACTGTTCCAGCTGCCGCCGGCTCCAGCGCGCAACCGGTACGAAGAACAACGTGAACTGCTTGAACTCCCGCATGCGGGCCCACTGAGTGGTGTTGTGACAGCGCGGACACGTCCGGTTCTGCCCCTGACCGAGGTTCTGTCGCTTGGTGCCGAAGCCGAAGAGAAGGAACATCGTCCGAGCATAGAGCGACGACGTGTGGTTCCTCAGCGCATGACCGGCAGGATCGCCGGATCAGACCGTCCCGACGCCGCCTCGACGAAGGTGAGCGGATCGGGTACCGCGGCGAGGATGTCCCGCGTCCGTTCGAGCGCCATCGAATCCGGCGGTGGTCCACCGACCGCGTCGGCTACGTCGAGCCAGTGGATCGTGGTCTCCAGGATCGCTACGTCGATGAAGGCGCCGAGCGCGACCGAGTCCAGAAAGGGATGCGGGATGACGGTGGCACGATTCAATCCCGTGAGCCGCTCGAAGGCGGCGGGAAACTCGGATGTGAAGCGCGTCGCCACGGTCGCGCGATCGGCATCGGCCGCCAGTTGCCGGACCATCTCGGCCATCTGCCCGTGCCGCGATTCGGCCACGGTCGGGTCGGCATTGAAGACCCGGAGTATCTCGGCCGCGCTGGTGACCTTCGCGGCGCCGTCCGCTGTGGGGGTGGCGAGCATGTCGATCATCACGGACGGAGTGATGTGCACGTAGAGGTCGCGAACCGTCCAGCCGGGTAGTCGGGTGTCGGTCGTCCACTGCTGGTCGGACAGGTCGGCGGCGCGTGAGCCCCACATGCGCCACAGACGGATCATCAGCGCCCGGTCCCGTTCGAAATCCGCCACTGCCACCCCTCGGTCGACGTGCTGCGGTTCCGACGGTATCGCCCATCCGTGCCCTTCGCAGCACGTTCGCCACCGGAAAACGACGGTCGATCCGCTACCGCCGCTTCCGTTTGCTTCGCGGAGCTTCCTGCCGCTTCTCCGACACATCGTCGAGAAATCCCAGCACCTTCTCGGCAGCGGAGTCCAGGGCGCTGTGGGTCTTGTGCTCGGCGGCGCTCTCCACGGCCTTGCCACCGATATCACCGACGATCTCGGGCACACCCTTCGGCTGGGTCTGTGAGATCTCCAGCCTGTCGACGGCCTGCGCGAACCGCAGGTAGGTGTCGACGCTGGCGACCACGATGCGGGCATCGATGGTCACGATCTCGATGCCGACGAGGGACACCCGCACGAACGCGTCGATCACGAGGCCCTTGTCCAGAATGGTGTCGATGACGTCTGCCAGCCCGGACGAGTTCGGCCGCGCCATCGTGCCGCCACCCCCGCCTCGGGAAGGTTCGATCGATGTCATGGTGCTGCTCCTCGTGCCGTACGGTCACCGCTGCGCCCTTCCGTCGCGAC
>NZ_AJVB01000267.1:0-5313 GCF_000278445.1 Rhodococcus sp. R1101 | reverse complement strand
GCTCGGGCATGCCGCCGCCGGTGAAGTCGGTGCCGAGCGACTCGATCGCATCGCGCTCGGCCAGGTACGACTCGTGAGCGCGCCGATAGGCCGCGGCCAGCTCCTCGTCGGTGCCGAGACGCTCGGTCATCTCCCTCATGACCCCGGCGGATTCCTGCCGGCTCGCCTCGGCCGTGAGGCGCGGGTCGGTGAGGTAGTAGAGCGTCGGGAAGGGCGTGCCGTCGGGCAGCTTGGGCGCGGTCTTCACCACTCCGGGCGCACCGTCGGGGCAACGGTAGGCGATGGCCAGGACCCCGCGGGGTTCGCGCCCGAGCTGGGCGGCGACGGCGTCGAGGTCTTCTTGCGTGACTGGATCGGTCACCCGGGGACATCTCCTGGTTCTGGGGGTGCCACAGGCATCTGCTGCGGCACGGGTTCGGGCTGGGGTTCGGGTGCCGGCTCGGATACCGACAGCCACAGGTCGCTGTACCAGGCGCCGGTCGTCGGCCGTTCGGGTTCGCGCTCCTCGCGTTCGGGTGGAGCGTCACCCGGAAGCTGCACCTGGTAGGGAGTCTCACCGGGCACGACGAACCGCAGCCGCTGGCGAGCCTGGGCGCGGACCCAGGCCGGGTCCTCCATGCGGGCCTTCTGCTCCTCGAGGGCCGCGATCTCCTGTTCGAGCTGCACGCGTTCGGCCGCGAGCTGTTCGGCTTCTGAGCGCTGGCTCACGTAGGTGCGCAGCGGCACCGCGAGGGTGAGGGCGAGACCGCACACGACGAGGGCGAGCACCACGGCGCGACCGGTGGACAGGCCCAGGACGGTGCGTTCGGTGCGGGGGCGGCGGGAGTCGCGGGGCGCACCGACCCGGGTGGGCCGGGCTCGCCCCGAACCGCCCGGTCGGCCGCGACCGGGCGACGAATGAACGGGGTCCTCACGGCCGGCAGGCCGGGCACCCGCGTTCTCGGCCGAGTGCTCGGCCGGGGCGGTAGATCCCGCGGGCCGGGCCCGGCCCGGACGCCGGGCGCCGGGCACACCCTCGGTGCGGATACGCCTCGCGCCGGGACGGGATCTACCGCGCTGACTCATGCCGGTGGTCAGCCCTCGACGGAGAACCGCGGGAAGGCGAGCTCGCCGGCGTAGCGAGCGACGTCACCGAGGGACTCCTCGATGCGCAGCAGCTGGTTGTACTTCGCGACACGCTCGGACCGGGCGGGCGCGCCGGTCTTGATCTGTCCGCTGCCGACGGCGACGGCGAGATCGGCGATGATGGTGTCCTCGGTCTCGCCGGACCGGTGGCTCATCATCGTCTTGTAGCCGTTGCGGTGCGCGAGGTCGACGGCGTCGAGGGTCTCGGTGAGGGTGCCGATCTGGTTGACCTTCACGAGCAGCGCGTTCGCGGCGCCGCGGACGATGCCGTCCTCGAGGCGCTCCGGGTTGGTGACGAACAGGTCGTCGCCGACGAGCTGGATCTTGTCGCCGATCGCCTCGGTGAGCGCGACCCAGCCCTCCCAGTCGTCCTCGCTGAGCGGATCCTCGATGGAGACCAGCGGGTACTGGCCGAGCAGCTCGGCGTAGAAGGCGCCCATCTCGGCGGCCGTCCGGTTCCGGCCCTCGAAGGCGTAGCCGGTGCCCTCGGTGTAGAACTCGGTGGCCGCGACGTCCAGCGCGAGCGCGACATCGCTGCCCAGCTTCAGGCCGGTCTTGGCGATGGCCTCGCTGATCAGGTCGAGCGCGGCCTTGGTTCCCGCGACGTCGGGGGCGAAGCCGCCCTCGTCGCCGAGGCCGGTGGCCAGGCCCTTGCTCTTGAGCACGGACTTGAGGGAGTGGTAGACCTCGGCACCCCAGCGGAGGGATTCCTTGAAGGTCGGGGCGCCGATCGGCGCGACCATGAACTCCTGGACGTCGACGCCGGTGTCGGCGTGGGCGCCACCGTTGAGGATGTTCATCATCGGAACGGGCAGGATGTGGGCGTTCGGGCCGCCGACGTAGCGGAACAGCTCGAGCCCGGACGACTCCGCGCCGGCCTTCGCGACGGCGAGCGACGCACCGAGGAGGGCGTTCGCGCCGAGACGGCCCTTGTCGGGGGTGCCGTCGGCGTCGAGGAGCGCCTGGTCGACGGTGCGCTGCTCGGTGGCGTCGAGGCCGATGATGGCCGGGCCGATCTCGGCGAGGACGGCCTCGACGGCCTTCTCGACGCCCTTGCCGAGGTAACGCTCGCCGCCGTCACGCAGCTCCACGGCCTCGTGCTCGCCGGTGGAGGCGCCCGACGGCACTGCAGCGCGGGCGAAACTTCCGTCCTCGAGCAGCACCTCGACCTCGACCGTGGGGTTGCCACGGGAGTCGAGGATTTCGCGGGCTCCTACCTGCTCAATGATGGCCACTGGCTGATTCTCCTTCGATGGACTTTCACGCTGCGGTGTCTGCACGCTGGGGACAGCCTAACGGTCGCGACCTGCGTGTGAGGCACAGGCGCGCCCGAGGCCCGGCGCGGTGCCGTCTACGGCCGCACTCCCACCCCGTAGGCGGCGGCGCGGTCGCGGACGAGCATGAGGTACTCGGTGGACCGGTTGTAGGCCATCAGGGCGTTCGTCCATCCCTCCGCGGTGGTCAGGTCGCCACCGCGATCGCACAGATAGCGGCCCGCGGCCAGGGCCGCGTCGTCGATGTTGTCGGGGTCGGCGATCCCGTCGCCGTTCGCGTCGACTCCCCACCTCTCCCAGGTCTCGGGGATGAACTGCATCGGCCCGACCGCCCGGTCGAGGACCGGGTCGCCGTCGAGTCGGCCCCCGTCGGTGTCGCGGATCTCGGCGTTGCCCCGGGTGCCGTCGAGCGGGACACCCCGGATGGGAGGAGAGACGCTGCCGTCGGGTGCGAGGGACGCGCCGCCGAACCGGCCGTGGCTGCTCTCCACGTTGCCGATCCCGGCGAGGGTCGTCCACGACAGGCCGCACCCCGGCGTGCCGACGGCCAGGACGACCGCCGCGTGCCCGTACGCCTCGAGGGCGGTGACGGGGATGCCCAGCTCCCGCGATTGGGGTTCGGCCCAGTCGGCGAGTTGCGCGGCCGTGCGGCCGGGACCGTTCACATCGATGGGTGGGACGGGGAGGCCGGGCGCCGGGGGGACGCCGTCGGGGATCTCGACGGACGGCTGCCGAGGTGAGTGCAGGGCGGACTCGACCGCCACGAAGACGACGGCGATCAGCGCACTGAACAGGACCACCGGCCACAGCCAGCGTCGGGGTTCTCGATCGGACGGCACCCTTCCATCTTCCACACGGGAGGAAGAGCAGGCCGGTGCCGACAGTCCCCCGAAGACCGCCGGCGCCGGTCGGGAAGGTGGAGTCCGCGAGGGGACGGACTCCCCCGAAGATTCCCGAGACGCACCGTTGCGCTCAGCACGAGTCGATGAGAACCCTGCGTCGAAGCCCGGAGCATCCTGCCGTCAAAAACATACCCTAGGATTTTTTATAGCACAATAACCAACCATCAGAATGGTTCCCGGCATCGCCGTGCCATGGACCTTCTTGCCCCTACCCCACCTTCCGGACTCCAGGGCAGCCGGATCCTGCCGGCACGGAGCATCCCCACGAGTCGATCCGGGGTCGCGGGCCGACTCAGCAAAAATCCTTGAGCGCGTACACAACCCAGATCCAGAAGTTCTCTCACCGCTCCCGTCGACTCGACTCCTTCCGCAACGACTCGAAGTCCGAACGACGAGGCCAGGCCCACTATCGAATCGACGATGACCCGATCTTCCTCGCTGTGATCGAGATTCTGCACGAAGCCCCGGTCGATCTTCAGAGTGTCCACAGGGAGGGACTTCAGATGTCCCAGCGAACTGTATCCCGTACCGAAATCGTCGATCGCGACTCGGACTCCGAGCCTCTCGAGCCGTCGCAGGGTGTCCCTCGTCCGTTGGAGGTCACCGACAACGACGTTCTCGGTGATCTCCAAGCACAACTCCGAACCGTCCAGATCGTAGCGTCGAAGAACGGACTTCACCGTCGCATCGAAATCCAGCGACACCAATTGAACCGGCGAAACGTTGACGCTCATGGTGATTCGCAGTCCCGGAATCTCACGTTTCCATCCCGCCAGTTGCGCGCATGCACGCGTGATGACCCATTCACCGAGTTCGCCGGCGAGATTCGTGGATTCGGCGACCTCGACGAACTCCCCCGGCTGGAGGAGCCCCAGCGGCGAGTGGTTCCACCTCACCAGAGCTTCGACGCCGAGAATCATGCCCGTACGGAGGTCGATCTCCGGCTGATACTCCAAGGTCAGGTGATCATCATCGATCGATGTCCGCAGGTTCATCTCGATGATGGTGCGCCGGTCCCCTTTCTCGTTCATGTCCTCGGTGAACACGCCGACACCGTTGCCACCCTGACGCTTGACCACCATCATCGCCTGGTCGGCACGGCTGAGCAGGGTCGCCGAACCTACCTGCCCCGGAGTTCCGAGTGCCACGCCGACACTGACTCCTCGGCCGACGGTCTGACCGCCGAGCGCGACGGATGCCCCTACCACCTCCTGCAGCACTTCCGCCCGTTTCGTCGCCTCCGCCGGCGACGAAGGACCGGACAGTACGACCACGAACTCGTCGCCACCGAGCCTGGCGACGAGATCGTCGGGCTCACTTCCCTCGGAGAGGCGATCGGCGATACGGCAGAGATACGAATCGGCGGCCTTGTGCCCGAGGAAATCGTTCAACGCCTTGAGCCTGTCGAGGTCGAGGAACAACACTCCCACGGGACCGGGAGCGCCGTCCTCCAGCCGTTTGTCGAGATACTCGAACAATGCGCGCCGGCTCGCCAGGCCGGTGAGCGAGTCGTGGTAGGCCGCCCGCCGGAGATCCTCCTCTGCACGGATGCGTGCCTGTACCTGAGCGAGCAGCGCCGCGATGAGCGTCAGGGCGTTGACCTCTTCCTCGCTCCACGGCCGCGTCGTCTGTTTCACCAGCCCCAATGTGCCTGTCGTGATCCGGCCGGACACGAGCGGGACCGCCGCCAACGACACACCGGACATCCCGGAGGCGGCGAACACCCGGTCGGCATAACCCTGCGTGTCCTTCCCCGCCTGCAGACCGTTCATATCGTTCCCCTCGGTCAACAACGGTTCCTTCATGTCCTGGGCTGCGGCCATGACGGGGTCTGCACTGTGGAAGTAGACCACCCCCAAAGGATCCGGATCCGGTACGTGTTCGCGGGGTGGCCATTCCGCCACCAGAATCGTCGCGCCGAATGTCGTGGTCGTTGTAGCGAAGGAAGCACGTATCGACGCCGAGGAACTCGACCAGATCGCGCAGCACGAGACGGACGACCCGGTCGTGGG
>NZ_AJVB01000266.1:0-5331 GCF_000278445.1 Rhodococcus sp. R1101 | reverse complement strand
AGCCAGCCCGAGTGAGTGCCGAAGCGGTAGGGCAGCACCGACACCGACAGGTCCGAGAGGTACTGCCACAGTTCGTCGTCGGAGAAGTACGGATGAACACGCACGTCCACGTGGGGTTGCTCGCCGTACCCCAGGATGCGCGACCCGGCTTCCGGGTTGTACCAGTACGCGTTGTCGGGATCGAAGACCTCGTCGTGCACGTCGATCTGCAGTACGGCGCCCGGCAGGGATCGCATCGTCTCGGCGAGCGTGTCGAGCACGGGGAACAGATCCATGTTCGCCCGCAGGCTCTTCGCGTGGACCCCGACGACGAACGGTCCGTCGTTACGGCGCGGTCGCTCGAGCCAGTGCTGCTCGACGACGTGCGGGTGCGGCAGGACCGTCGCCTTCCGCCCCCAGCGCAGACGGATCTGCTCGGCAGCACCCGGTGTGAGGGTGATCAGTTCGTCCGCAGCGGGAATCAGCACGTCGAGCTGCTTGTGGTGCTCGCCAGGCTCCGGGTGGTGCGGATTGCGCAGATCGTGGACCGTGTACACGAGTGGCTTGTGATGCTCGGCGAGTTCGGCGACGACGTCCTGCAACTGTTCCGCGCCGACCGCGTCGAAGCCGAAATGGACGTGGAAGACGTCGAATTCCTCGTGGTGGTCGCTCACCCAGCCCGTTTCGAGCATCAACGGCGGCCACCAGCCACCGGGCACCTTGCGGCCGTCGGCCGGAATCGGGTCCGCCAACCGGATCACGTCGTCACCCTCCGGGCACGCGAGATGCCGGACGTAGACGTGTGATGCAGGAACCGACGCGACCCGAATCACCACAGCCGACCCTCTTCTCACTCGCGCGACATCCGCCGTACACACCGAATGGCCGGGAACGCCGTCCCCGGCCTTCGTCCGGTGTTCAGCGCATACCCGGGGGAGGAGGCATTCACACGTCGCTGCCCGACTCGTCCGATCTTCACTAGGGTGGCGGCAGAAGGACCATCGAGCGAAAGGATTCGGTATGGGTGTCAGCTTGGCCAAGGGCGGCAACGTCTCGCTGTCGAAGGAGGCGCCGAACCTGACGGCGGTGACGGTGGGTCTCGGCTGGGATGTGCGGGCGACGACCGGCGTGGATTTCGACCTCGACGCCAGCGCGTTGCTGACGAGTGAGAACGGCAAGGTCCTGTCCGACCAGCATTTCGTCTTCTACAACAACCTGCGTTCGCCCGACGGCTCGGTCGAGCACACCGGCGACAACCTCACCGGTGAGGGTGAGGGCGACGACGAGAGCGTGAACGTCGACCTCGTCGCCGTTCCGGCGGAGGTCAAGTCGATCGTCTTCCCGGTGTCGATCCACGATGCCGACGCGCGCGGCCAGTCGTTCGGCCAGGTGCGCAACGCGTTCATCCGCGTCGTCGACCGTGCCGACAACCGGGAGCTCGCCCGCTACGACCTCACCGAGGACGCGTCCACCGAGACCGCGATGGTCTTCGGCGAGCTGTACCGCCACGGTGGTGAATGGAAGTTCCGCGCCATCGGCCAGGGCTACGCGTCGGGCCTGGCGGGCATCGCGCGGGATTACGGCGTGAACGTCGGCTGAGAAGGGTTCAGCGGACGAGCTTCCACTTCTTGTCGTGCCGGTAGAAGGTCGACCGCTTGAGGGCCCTGGGGTTCGCTACCCCGTCGCGGGTGACGACCGTGGCGGGGGAACCCAGCTGCATCGCCCGGCCCGTCAGCCACTTGTATCCGCCGAACCAGCGAGGCCGGTCGATCGCGGCCCGAAGACCGGGCATCGCCGGGGTAGGTTCGACGCGGATGCCGGGCACGGTGCCGGAGAACAAGCGGGTGTCGTCGACGTAGGCCTCTCCGACGAGCGCCTCGTCCTCGTCGCCGCACAGCAACGCGCGGCCGACGAGGGCGATGCCGGCGTCGTCGCGGATGAGCGGCAGCGGTTTCGCGACGCCCTGGAGGGCGACGGTGGCGGCCTTGGACCCCGTCCGCAGTCCGTACGCCTCGGTGGCGGGGGTGCGCTTCTCCGGGACGTACGCGATCTCCAGGTCGAGACGTTCGGTGCGCATCAGGCGGGTGACGGTCGCGGCGAAGGCCGCATCGTCGCCCACGAGGACCAGACGGGGGTCCTCCACCGACTCGAGGTGGGCGAAGACGTCCTCGAAGTCGTCCTTCTCGGGGAGGGCAGGCGCAGAAAGTGCGGTCACGGGGGTCAGCGCCAACGGCAATGGCACGTCACCGCATCTGAGCACTACCGGGGTCAACGGGTCTCCTCGAGGGGTCGGGTTCGTCGGGCTCTCGGCTGCGTCCACTGTAATGGGAAGCCGGTGGCCGGGTGGGTCGGCGACCCGCCGCCGCGCGCCGCAGCTCCGGGCGGTTCTGCCGGACCGTCATCCGCGCTCGTCCGAGGGTGGACTACACTGTGGTCCCGGCTGCTGCCCGGTTGGGCAGGACCCTGCAGGCGAGACCGCCCGCACGTAGACACCTGCCTGAGGAGAGCGCGACATGCCGGCAATCGTCCTGATCGGAGCCCAGTGGGGCGACGAGGGCAAGGGCAAAGCTACCGATCTACTCGGCGGACGTCTGCAGTGGGTCGTGCGCTACCAGGGCGGCAACAACGCCGGTCACACGGTGGTGCTGCCCAACGGCGACAAGTTCGCCCTGCACCTGATCCCGTCGGGCATCCTGACGCCCGGCGTCAACAACGTCATCGGCAACGGTGTCGTGGTGGATCCGGGTGTGCTGCTCACCGAACTCGAAGGTCTCGAGAAGCGCGACGTGGACACCAGCCGTCTGCTGCTCTCGGCCGACGCGCACCTGATCATGCCGTACCACGTGGCCATCGACAAGGTCACCGAACGCTTCCTCGGCAAGAAGAAGATCGGCACCACCGGCCGCGGTATCGGCCCCTGCTACCAGGACAAGATCGCTCGTGTGGGCGTGCGGGTCGCCGACGTGCTCGACGAGAAGATCCTCACCCAGAAGGTCGAGGCCGCACTGGAATTCAAGAACCAGGTGCTCGTCAAGATCTACAACCGCAAGGCACTCGACCCGCAGCAGGTCGTCGACGAGGTGCTCGCGCAGGCGGAGAGCTTCACGCACCGCATCACCGACACCCGCCTCGAACTGAACAAGGCCCTCGATCGCGGCGACACGATCCTCCTCGAGGGTTCGCAGGGCACGCTCCTCGACGTCGACCACGGCACCTATCCGTACGTGACGTCGTCCAACCCCACCGCCGGCGGCGCCGCAGTCGGTTCGGGTATCGGCCCCGCCAGGATCACGACGGTGCTGGGCATCCTCAAGGCCTACACCACCCGCGTCGGCTCGGGCCCGTTCCCGACCGAACTGTTCGACGACCACGGCGCCTACCTCGCGAAGCAGGGCGGAGAGGTCGGTGTCACCACCGGCCGCGCGCGCCGCACGGGATGGTTCGACGCCGTCATCGCCCGCTACGCGACCCGCGTCAACGGCATCACCGACTACTTCCTCACCAAGCTCGACGTGCTGTCGGGTCTCGACACCGTGCCGATCTGCGTCGGGTACGAGGTCGACGGTGTGCGTATCGACGAGATGCCGATGACGCAGACCGACGTGCACCACGCCAAGCCGATCTACGAGGAGATGCCGGGCTGGTGGGAGGACATCTCCCATGCCCGCACCTTCGAGGAGCTGCCGCAGAACGCGCAGAACTACGTGCTGCGTCTCGAGGAGCTCTCCGGCGCCTACATCTCCTGCATCGGTGTGGGGCCGGGTCGCGACGAGACCATCGTCCGGCGCGACGTCATCCGCTGACGGGGTAGCTTCACGCCCGTTCCGATTCGTCGTCGGACGGGCGCCCGGCCCTCACTGGCCGTTCACCGACGGTTCGCACGGATTGTGCACGCTCGTCCCGCACAATCCGTCGGACCCTGGAGAAGAAGCATGTACGTGTCCCGTCGAACCCTGCTGCGCACCGTCGCGCTCGGAGCCCTCGCGACTCCGGCGGTGGCATGCTCGTCGGGAAATTCCGGTGCGACGCCGAGCCTGGTCCGTGAGCGGCCCATCCTCACCCACGGTGTGGCCACCGGCGACGTGCGGGCCGACGGGGCGCTCGTATGGGCGCGTTCGGATCGACCTGCGCGGCTCGTCGTGGAGACGGCGGCCACCGAGTCCTTCACCGACCCCGTGCGGCACGTGGGTGGTCTGCTGACCCCCGAGACGGACGGAACCGGCCGGCTGCGGCTGACGGGACTGCCGGCCGGCGAACAGGTGCATTACCGTGTCGTCCTCGAAGGTGAGGACGGCGCCACGTCCGAACCGGTGACGGGCCTGTTCCGCACCGCCCCGACCGCCCCGGGCGACATCAGGCTGCAGTGGTCCGGCGACACCGCCGGTCAGGGCTTCGGCATCAATCCCGACCTCGGCGGGATGACGATCTTCGACACGATGGCCCGTCGCGACCCGCACCTGTTCGTACATTCCGGTGACGTCGTGTATGCCGACAATCCGCTGAAGGAGACCGTCGAACTATCGGACGGCCGGATCTGGCGCAACATCGTCACCGACGCCAAGAGTGCCGTGGCGCAGACCCTCGACGAGTACCGCGGCCAGTACGCCTACAACCTCATGGACGAGAACTACCGGCGGTTCAACTCCTCCGTCGCGCAGATCGTGCAGTGGGACGACCACGAGACCGTCAACAACTGGTACGCGGGGGAGATCCTGGATCTCGAGCAGTACACCGAGAAGAACGTGGACATCTTGGCGAAGCGCGCTTTCCGTGCGTTCCACGAGTGGCTTCCGCTCGACCCGGCGGAGGCCGTCGACGGGCGTATCCACCGGGTCGTGCGGTACGGACCGCTGCTCGACGTCTTCGTACTCGACATGCGGACCTACAAGGACGCCAACGGCACCAACGTCGGCGCGGCAGGGCAGGTGCTCGGCAGCGCGCAGACGCAGTGGCTCATCGACGAACTCACCCGCTCGACCGCCACCTGGAAGATCATCGCCGCCGACCTCCCGATCGGCCTGGTCGTGCCTGACGGCGACACGGCCTTCGAAGGAATCGCGAACGGGGACAACGGCACTCCGTCGGGCCGGGAATCGGAGATCGCGCAGATCCTGTCGGCGGTCAAGGCGCGCAGCATCACCGGAACCGTGTGGTTGACCGCCGACGTGCACTACACGGCCGCGCATCACTATTCGCCGGAACGCGCATCGTTCACCGACTTCGACGAGTTCTGGGAGTTCGTCTCGGGACCGCTCAACGCGGGTGCTTTCGGACCCAACGAACTGGACGGGACGTTCGGGCCCGAGGCCGTCTTCGTGCACGCGCCCCCGGCGGCGAACACCTCACCGATGG
>NZ_AJVB01000265.1:0-5331 GCF_000278445.1 Rhodococcus sp. R1101 | reverse complement strand
TGCTGTGGATCCCGACGAGTGTGGCGTGCCGGATCTGCTCGGCGTCCATGACGGCGAGGACGTCCTCCGCCTGCTGTTCGATCGTGGGCACGTGATCGACGGGATCGGAGAGCCCGAAACCGCGGCGCTGGAAGTAGACGGCGCGCGAGTAGGTCGCGAGGCGTTCGAAGAGCGAGTGCATGTACGGATCGGTCCACAGCAGATCCAGGTGCATCTGGACCTCGAAGAACCACACGACGTCGGCGGGACCGGCGCCGACCACCCCGTAGGCCAGGTTGTGACCGTCGCGGGGCAGGTACCGGGTGACCGGTGGATCCACTCGTACAGCCTAGCGGGGTAGAACGGAAGAGGTCGTGATCCGAAGGTGAGGCGGCCGTGCAAGACTCGCGGTACCGGGTGATCCGGTCGTCGGATCCGTCGGGTGACGGGTTCCGCGGGAGAGAGGATGTTCCTATGACACGTCCGTCGGAAGCGGGGGATATCGGACGCCGCATAGCGCAGCTCGCGCGCGGCTTCTACCATCCGGCCGATCTCGACGAGACCCTGCGCGGTGTGACCGCGGCCGCGGTCGAACTGGTGGAGGGGGCCGATTGTGCCGACATCCTCATCGTGACCGGGGGGAAGCATTTCCGCTCTCTCGCCGCGACGTCGGAACTCGCCGAGCACCTCGACGACGTCCAGGAACAGTTCGGGGAGGGTCCGTGCCTCGATGCGAGCTTCAAATACCTCGTGGTGCGCTCCGAAGACCTGCGGACGGAGACCCGCTGGCCGCGTTTCGCGAAGGCCGCGGTGGACGCGGGTGTGCTCAGTGCCTTGTCGTTCCAGCTGTATCTCGATCAGGAGAGCATGGGAGCGCTGAACATGTTCTCTGCGAGAGCCGAGGCGTTCGGTCCTCTGGCGGAGGCGACCGCCGAGGTCCTGGCCGCCCACGCCGCGATGGCGATGAGCGCGGCCCGCAGTCGGGGACAGTTCGCGTCCGCCCTGGCGACCCGCGACATCATCGGGCAGGCCAAGGGCATGATCATGGAGCGTTTCGGTATCGATGCCGTCGCGGCCTTCGAACTGTTGCGCCGGCTCTCGCAGGACAGCAACGTCCCCCTCGCGGAGGTCGCCCAGGGGATCGTCGAAGCAGGTCCCGAGCGACGCGACGATCGGGAGACGGGCCTCGACGCCACGCCTGTGTGACAGCACACACGCACCCGGGTAGGTTTGGTGAAACTGCAAATACTACTCACCGGTAGGGGTGCAACATGCCAGCTCCAAGCGCTGCGACCTTCCAGCGTCTTGCCGACCTCATCGCGATCCCCGAGGCCGCCGAGCGGACCGCCCGCCCCGTCGTCGAGGCCTTCACCGGCCGGGAGCTGGCCACCGTGCCGGTCGGCACGGCCGAGGACGCGAAGGCCGCGATCGACCGGGCCCGCACCGCGCAGGTCGCCTGGGCGAAGCTGCCCGTGGACGAGCGCGCCGCGATCATGCACCGGTACCGCGAGCTCGTGCTCTCCCGGCGCGAACAGCTCATGGACATGGCGCAGGCCGAGACCGGCAAGTCCCGTGTCTCCGCGCAGGAAGAGGTGCTCGACATCTCGATGACCGCGCGGTTCTACGCGCGTGTCGCGCCGAAGCTGCTGCGCCCCCGCAAGGCGACGGGCATGCTGCCGATCCTGACGAAGACCACCGTCCTGCATCATCCCAAGGGCGTCGTCGGCGTGATCGCGCCCTGGAACTACCCGATGACGCTGGCGGTGTCGGACGCGATCCCCGCCCTGCTCGCCGGCAACAGCGTGGTGCTCAAGCCCGACAGCCAGACCCCGTACTGTGCGCTCGCCGTCGTCGAACTCCTCTACGAGGCCGGCGTTCCCCGCGACGTCTTCGCCGTGGTCACCGGTCCCGGAACCGTGGTGGGCACCGCGATCGTCGAGAACGCCGACTACCTGATGTTCACAGGTTCGTCGGAGACGGGACGTCTGCTCGCCGAGCAGGCCGGCCGGCGCCTGATCGGGTTCTCCGCCGAACTCGGTGGCAAGAACCCCATGATCGTCACGGCCGGGGCGAACCTGCGCGAGGTCACGAACGCCGCGGTGCGGGCGTGCTTCTCCAATTCCGGCCAGCTGTGCATCTCGATCGAGCGGATCTACGTCGAGAAGTCCATCGCGCCGGAGTTCGTCCGGATGTTCGGCGCCCGGGTGCGCGAGATGGCGCTCGGTGCCGACTACGACTTCGGCACCGAGATGGGATGCCTCATCAGCGAGAGCCAGGTCGAGACCGTGACCCGGCACGTCGAGGACGCCGTCGCCAAGGGCGCGACCGTCGTCGCGGGCGGAAAGGCACGGCCCGATCTCGGCCCGCTGTTCTTCGAACCCACGGTGCTGACCGACGTGCCCGAGGACGCCGAGTGCTACCGGGGCGAGACGTTCGGGCCGGTGGTGTCGATCTACCCGGTGGAGAACGTCGAGGAAGCGATCCGCGAGGCCAACGACACCGAGTACGGACTCAACGCGTCGGTGTGGGCCGCGACGAAGGCGCAGGGCGAGGCCGTGGCGGCGCGGGTGCGTGCCGGCACGGTGAACGTCGACGAGGGGTACGCACCGGCGTGGGGGAGCACCGATGCCCCGATGGGCGGCATGGGTATCTCCGGCATGGGCCGCCGCCACGGCGCGGAAGGCCTGTACAAGTACACCGAGGCACAGACGATCGCGACGACACGGCTGCTCAACCTCGACGGTCCGCGCGGGCTCCCGCGGCGGGTGTGGGCGAAGATGCTCGCCCCCTTCGTCGAGTCGATGCAGTGGCTGCCGGGGCGCTAGAGATCCGATCGATCGACCCGGGGCGTCGCGCATACTGATCGTCATGTCCTGGGCCGGGATCGAGGAGTCGGTGCTGGGCGCACCGCTGACCACGCGACCAGCGGTCGCGATCTTCGCCGTTCTCGTGGTGACAGGCCTGGTCGTGCTGCTCACCCGCAGGCATCGCTCGTGGTTCGTGCGCGGCGCCCCCGTCGCAGCGCTCACGGCTGTCGCCCTCACCGCCGTGGCAGCACTCCTGGTCGAGAAGGTGTGGAAACCCTTCCCGGACCGTTTGCCATGGGTGGTGTACGGCTGGGTGGCGGCGGCACTGCTCGCCGTCTCACTGCTGATCGGACGATGGTTCGTACGGCGGCGCGATCGGCGTCGGCCCTTCGTCGCGGTGACACTCGTGGTGGTGGCGGTGCTCGTCGTGGTCGCGGCCGCGGGCCGGATCAACGCGGTCTACGACGCCTATCCGACCGTGCGGGCGGCACTCGGCATCAGCGACTACCGAAGCGTCCCCTTCGACGATCCGTCCGTCCGGGCATCGCGGACCGTACCCCTGGAGAACTGGTCGGCGCCGGCCGACCTGCCCGCGACCGGAGCGGTCACCTCGGTGACGATTCCCGGGACGGCCTCCGGATTCCGTGCGCGAGAGGCACGCGTCTACCTTCCGCCCGCATACTTCTCGGATCCGAGACCCGAACTGCCCGTGCTCGTCCTGCTCGCCGGACAACCGGGAAGCCCGGAGGACTGGCTCGTCGGCGGGCGTCTCGCACAGACAATGGATTCCTACGCCGCCGAGCACCGGGGCCTGGCACCGGTCGTCGTACTCGCGGACGGTACCGGAGGCCGGTTCGACAACCCGCTGTGCACGAATTCGCATCTCGGCAATGCGGCAACCTATCTCGCCGTCGACGTGCCGTCCTGGACACGGGACGGCCTGCAGGTCGACGACGATCCGAAGGCGTGGGCCGTCGGCGGATTGTCGTACGGCGGAACATGCGCACTGCAACTGGCCACCACCCGCCCCGACGTCTATCCGACCTTCCTGGACATGTCGGGGCAGGCCGAACCCACCATCGGTGATCGGGCCTCGACGATCCGGGACGTGTTCGGCGGCGATGCGGAAGCATTCGCCCGCAACAATCCTGCCGACCTGCTCGCACGCAACCGGTATCCCGACTCCGCCGGTGCTTTCGTGGTGGGACTCGACGATTCCGAATACCGTGCCGGGGTGGAACAACTCGCCGCGGCGGCCCGGGAGGCAGGGATGGACGTCCACCTCACCGAACTGCCGGGTACCCACAGCTTCGCCCTGTGGTCCGCAGCGCTCGAGAAGGAGTTGCCATGGCTCGCACAACGACTCGGGCTCGGCAACTGACGCCCCGCATCGGGACGGCGGTGCTCCGGGCACCCGTCTCGTGCGGACTCCTCGTACTGCTCTGGTTCCTGGCGGTCACCACCGGCTCGACGCGGAGCGGCCCCTCGCGCGCGACGGCGTCCGAGGTCTCGCTCGGGATCCCGAACATCGCGGACGGGCACCTGTGGACATTGTGGACCTCGGGGTTGTTCGCCTCCGGCCTCGGTGAATACGTGGTCGGAAGTATCGCGATCCTCGCCGTCGCGGTGCCGGTCGAACGTCGCATCGGCAGTCGCAGGTTCACGCTCGCCGCGCTCGTCTCCCAGGGCCTGGGGGCGGCACTGGCGTTGCTCGTGGCCCGGATCGCGTCGCTCGTGCCGAACCTGTGGGGGCGGGAACTGCACACCCACCTCACCGAGGACCCGCTGGCCTGGGTGCTGGGCGTCCTGCTCGCGTCCACCACTGCGATGGGCACCCTGTGGCGTCGCCGCATACGAACCCTTCTGCTGGTGTTCCTGGTGACCGCAGCT
Organism: Rhodococcus sp. R1101; assembly: GCF_000278445.1. Classification (NCBI taxonomy): domain Bacteria; kingdom Bacillati; phylum Actinomycetota; class Actinomycetes; order Mycobacteriales; family Nocardiaceae; genus Rhodococcus; species Rhodococcus sp. R1101. Next base: position 655 of record NZ_AJVB01000265.1, on the reverse strand, counting down.
CTGTTCGCCGGGCACCTGCAGGACGTGAACAGGGTGACGGTCGCGCTCGCCGGGTTGCTCGTCGGCCCGCTCCTGTTCGGTCGCGGTGTGCGCCGTCCGACGCTCGGCGGCACCATCCGGGAACGCCGCACGCTCGTCGCGCTCGTCGTCGCGGCGAGCGTGCTCGGCCCGATCTTCGCGGCGTTCTCCCCACACTCGATCGGTCCGCTGTCCGCGCTACGCGAACTGTTCGAGCAGGTTCCCTACAGCCCGCGAGAACTGGTGGACGTCTGCGCCGATCCGGCGCTCCACGACGAATGCCGGAAAGGGCAGCAGGCCCTGCGCCTGTCGGGAATCGGTCCCCTGGTGGCCGATCTCCTGCCGTCGATACTGCTGCTGATCGGTGCCGAAGGACTGCGCCACGGGCGACGGGCGGCATGGTTCCTCTCGGTGGGAGGACACATCGTGCTGATCGCCGTGGCCGCCGCGAGCACGATCGTGCGCGTGGCAGAACAGGACGAGACCCGGTCGCTGCTGTACGGGATCCATCGGCACAGCTCCGTAGCCATGGAACTCGCGCCGCTCCTCGCTCTGGTCACCGTGCTCATCGTGTTGCTGTCGACCCGCACCCTGTTCGATGTCCGCGCACCGCGGGGAACCTATCGCCGGGTCTGGG
>NZ_AJVB01000264.1:0-5385 GCF_000278445.1 Rhodococcus sp. R1101 | reverse complement strand
GCTGTGCTGTCCGTCAACGGTGAAGTCGACATGACGAGCGCTCCACTGCTCGAGAACGAAGCCCTGGGGTTGCTCGACACCGACATCACCGGACTGATCGTCGACCTCAGCGGTGTTGATTTTCTCGCTTCGATGGGTATCGCTCTGTTGGTCGAGTTGTCCAAGCGTGCTACCGACGCCGTCGGTTTCGCCGTGGTCGCACACGGTAGTGCCACGGCACGCCCGCTCGAGCTCCTCGGCCTCGGAGAGGTCCTGGCGATCCACCCGAAGCTCGACGACGCGCTCGCCGGCCTCGGTGCCTCGCCGGAAGGAGTCTCCGAGTAGGCCGCCGCACCCGACGAACCGAGGAGTCATGTCGTCTGCCCCCGAGGAGTCAGCCTTGCTCTTTCCCGACGAGATCCGTTCGTCGGGTGTGCGAGCCGACCCGACCGAGATTGCAGGCCTGCGGGTCGTCACGAGGCGGTGGCTGGCGAAGCTGCCGCTCGATGAGGACCGACGACAGGACATTCTGCTCGCGAGCTACGAAGCGCTCGCGAATGCCGTCGAGCACGCCTATGCGCCGGACGATGCGCACGGGACCCTCGACTACGAGGCGACCTTCCTGCCCCACGAGGGTGAGGTGCTCGTGCGTGTCAGCGACCACGGTTCGTGGCACGAGGCCGTCGACAGCGACGCCCGGCGTTCACGCGGTCACGGGCTGACACTGATCCGTAATCTGGCCAGCGACGTCCACGTCTCGGCCGGCCCCGAGGGCACGGTCATCGAGATGCGGTGGGCACTCGACGACTCGGAGAAGGCAGAGGGCGACGAACTCTCGTCACACGACGCGGGCTGATCTGCGCGGTAGGCACGCGTCGCACGTTCCCGAAAGCACACGGCCGTGGGAGGAACACGATGTTCCTCCCACGGCCGTTGTCGTCACCCCTGCACGGCGCCGGCCTCTGGTTCGCGGTGCCGAACTGCGGAACCGCGACTCGCACGGGACGCGGAAATCGGTCCGGGCTCGCTGTGCCGGGGCTTCCTCGCAAGGAGGCCGTCGTCGCGGAGGTTGTCGACCGCCTGACGAGAGATGTGCCTGACCGGAGATGTGCCTGACCGGAGATGTGCCTGACCGGAGATGTGACTGCCCTGACGGGAAGAAGCAGGTGTTCCTCGCTATCGTGGCGGGAACCCTGTGACTTCGACAGGGGGTCCCGCCCGGCACTGCGTACGCGAAGTGGCCGACGCGGGGCGGTGAGTGAGGAGGCGACGATGGCGCTGTGGAACCCACGGGTGGTACTGGACTGGTTACGGGCGGGATATCCCGAAGGGATCCCGGCCAAGGATCATTTCGCGTTGCTGGCCGTTCTCAAACGCCGACTCACGGACGAGGAACTCCTCGAGGCGATCGAGACGGCAGCGGCGACCGCGTCCGAGCACCCGGAGCGGAAGGTGGATCACGACACCCTCCGGAAGATCGTGGCAGGGGTGATCCACGAGGAACCCGACCCGCAGGACGTCGAGCGGGTCCGCGAACTGCTGGTCGCTGCGGGCTGGCCCGTCGTGGGAGGTGAGCTCTCCCGCGGGGACGAGCCGGATGGGCAGATCGCATCCGACCCGACCGCGGTGCCGGCGTCCGATGCCGTTGCCACGCCGCATACCGGCGCTGCGGAACCCCTGCACGAGGAGCGCAGAACGCAGGCCCGCGTGCGTTAACCGGTCGCGGCGAGCGCAGCGAGGGCGGGTACGAGCTGGGCGAGTGCCCGTCCTCGGTGCGACTGCGCGTCCTTCTCGTCCGCGGACAGCTCGGCGGCGGTGCGTTCCTCGCCTTCGGGGCGGAAGACAGGGTCGTATCCGAAACCGTTGTCGCCGCGCGGTTCGCGCACGATACTGCCGCGCCACTCACCGCGCACGACGGTCGTGACGAATCCGTCGTCCGACGGCACGACGAGCGCGCAGGCCGACACGAAGGCGGCCCCGCGCCGCTCGTCCGGCACGTCCTGCAGCTGCCCGAGCAGCAGTGCGGTGTTGGCCTCGTCGTCGCCGTGCTGTCCGCTCCAGCGCGCGGACAGCACTCCCGGCATGCCGCGGAGGGCGTCGACCTCGAGACCGGAGTCGTCGGCCACACACGCCATGCCCGTGGCCGCGGCGCCGTCGCGCGCCTTGGCCCCGGCGTTCGCCTCGAAGGTCTCCCCCGTCTCGGGGGCCTCCGGATAGGGCGGGACGGTGTCGAGGCCTACGAGCTCGATGCCCTCGATCCCTGCGCGGTCGAGCACGCGCTGCAGTTCGCGCAGCTTCTTCGTATTGCGGCTTGCGACCAGCACCCGCACGTCAGACTCCGAACTTCTTCTTGACGGTCTCGGACTCGACCGGCTCGGGAAGAGCACCCGGGTACGGGTCGGCGAGCACCTCGCGCTGGATCCGGCACAGTTCCGCGATCCCGGCGAGCGACGAATCGAGCATCGCGTCGAGCGTGGAGCGTGGGAAGGTCGCACCTTCGCCCGTGCCCTGGACCTCGACGAGGGTGCCCGTCTCGGTGGCGACGACGTTCATGTCGACCTCGGCGCGCACGTCCTCCTCGTAGGGCAGGTCGAGGCGGACACGCCCGTCGACCACGCCGACGCTGACAGCGGCGATCTGGCACGAGATGGGCTGCGGGTCGGCGAGGCGGCCTGCCGCACGCAGGTAGGCGACCGCATCGACCAGGGCGACGTAGGCGCCGGTGATCGCTGCGGTGCGGGTGCCTCCGTCGGCCTGCAGCGCGTCGCAGTCGATCGCGATGGTGTTCTCACCGAGCGCGGCGAGGTCGATGCACGCGCGCAGCGACCGGCCGACCAGGCGGCTGATCTCCTGGGTGCGGCCGCCGAGCTTGCCCTTGACCGACTCGCGTCCGCTGCGGGTGTGGGTGGCGGCGGGGAGCATCGCGTACTCGGCGGTCAGCCAGCCGAGCCCGGATCCCCTACGCCACCGCGGGACGCCTTCCTCGGCGCTGGCGGTGCACATCACGCGGGTCTGCCCGAATTCGACGAGCACCGAGCCCGCCGGATGGTTGGTGAATCCGCGGGTGATGCGAATGGTCCGGAGTTCGTCGTCCGCTCTGCCGTCTTCTCGTGTCGTCACCCGTCCGAGCCTAGGCGATCGCGGGACGGGCGTTTCAGATGCGGTACACGTCTCCGGCCGAGACCGCGTGGACCGGTCCGGAGTACTCGGCCTTGGCTTCGGCGATGACGTCCTCGCGGGAGGTCCACGGCGGAATGTGGGTGAGGAGGAGTTCGCCGGCACCGGCGAGAGCCGCGATGCGACCGGCTTCGGTTCCGGACAGATGTATCCCCTCCGGGCGTTGTCCGGGTGCGTGGGTCCACGATGCCTCGGCCAGCAGCACGTCGGCTCCGCGCGCGAGGTCGACCACCTCGTCGCACATCCCGGTGTCGCCGGTGTAGACGAGGGTGCGACCGGAATCGCTGGAGATACGGAAACCGTAGGCTTCCGGCGGATGATGGACGCGCCCCGGGCAGATGGTCAGGCTCCCGAACCGGATCGGCTCGCCGTCGCCCAGTATCCGGACGTCGAGGGTGTCGCTGACGTCGTCGACCTCGCCGGGGATCTCGGCGGACGCCACACCGATGCGGTGGGCGGTCCCGGCAGGGCCGTAGGTGAGGACGCGGCCGTGCGGGCGGGACGGCGAGTAGCGGCGCCAGACCAACAGACCGGGCAGGTCGAGGCAGTGATCGGCGTGCAGATGGGAGAGCAGGATCGACACTTCACCGGGATCGGCGTGCCGTTGGAGCGCTCCGAGGACACCGGGACCGAAGTCGATGACCAGAGGCGGGGTGTCCGGTGCCGTCAGCAGGTAGCCGGAGGCTGCGGAATCCGGCCCGGCCACACTGCCCGAGCACCCCAGAACGGTCATGCGCATACACGCCATGCTGCCATGCCGAAGGTCCCTCGATGAAGCCAACGCGCGTATTACGGGCGCAGACTCACAGTGGCCGTGACGGTGTGACGCGCGGATCGCTCGGCCACCTTCCGCGGCCGATCGGTGGAGTTCAGCGCGGGAGGGCCGACGTCGTGGTGGTGCGGCGCGCACGACGCGCGTCGGCGGACAACGCCCACGCCGCGAGGACGCCCCCCGCCGCGCCGAAGAAGTGCCCTTCCCAGGAGATCCACGGTTCGCTCGGCAGCACACCCCACAGCATGCCGCCGTACAGGAACAGCACCACCACACCGAGCACGATCTGCCCCGCCTTACGCGTGAACAAGCCGCGCACGATCAGGTAGGCGAGCCAACCGAAGATCAGGCTCGACGCACCGATGTGGGTCTCACCCGAGCCGGCGATCAGCCACGTCCCCGATCCGGCGACGACCCAGATGATCGCGGTCGCGGCCAGCCCGCGGCCGATACCGGAGAGCAGCACCAGGAACCCGAGGACGAGGGCGGGCACGGTGTTCGCGGTCAGATGAGCCCAGTCGGCGTGCAGGATCGGCGCGAACAACACACCCCACAGTCCGTCGGCGGTACGGGGCTCGACACCGGCGGCGTCGAGATCGGCCGGGAGCACCGCGTCGGCGGCTTCGACGCCGTAGAGCATCGCGACGAATCCCCCGATCCACAGTCCGGCACGTTGCCAGATCGGCCGGAGACGGGTGTCGGCGCCGGTACCGCTGGGAATGGTCATGGGACCATTCTGCCGTCATATAGTCAGCGGCCGAAGACCGATGGCAGCACGTCGCGATAGGCGGGAATGTCGGCGACGGAGGTCGCGGAGAGGATCGCGTCGACGATTGCGCGTTCGACCACCACGGCCGCGGCCTCGCAGACCGCGGCGAGGATCGGCAGTTCGGCGGCGAAGGCCGGGATCGACGGCGCGGCGCGCAGGGTGTCCGACACGTCGGCGGTGCCCGTCGACAGAGCGAAGATCGTGTCGCCGTCCAGCGGGGAATGCGCGGGACGGATCGCGCGCCCGAGCCCATCGTGACCGGTGACCGCGACCCGACGGCACGCCGCTTTCGACAGCGGCGCGTCTGTGGCCACCACGCCGATCGTCGTGTTGAGGACGGTGCCCTTGTCGCCGAGCGCCCGGGCTGCTGCCAGGTCCGATGCCGAGGGCGACGACAGTCCCAGTTCTTCGGCGCGCGCGGCGTCGACGCCCCAGGGCAGGCCGGTCACGCTGTCGAACACCGACCCGACGGGATTGGCGACCATCAGCGCCGCCACGGTGATTCCCGCCGCGGGACCGTCCGTGATCTGCACGCTCGCCGATCCGAGTCCGCCCTTGAGCGCCCCCGCGCGGGCACCGGTGCCCGCGCCGACGCTCCCCCGGGCGAAGTGCGTGGAGCTCGCGGTGGCCGCGGCAGCCCATCCGGAATCGGTGGTCGGCCGCACCGACCACTCCCCCACGGGAAGAT
>NZ_AJVB01000263.1:0-5385 GCF_000278445.1 Rhodococcus sp. R1101 | reverse complement strand
CGACGCGACGACGAGCGTTGCGGATGGCGACGACGGCGCCGCGCTCGGCGTCCTGGCCTTCGAAGATGTCGGCGACGATCGCGCGTAGGCGCTCGGGGTCGACGTTGGCGACGGCGAGCATCGGGTACTTGCCGGCGCCGGAGATCAGGCCGCGGCGGCGGCCGACGAGGGTCGCGGCGGCACCGATGAGCTGGGCGATCGCCAGGATTTCGGTGTCCTTGCGGCCGGCAGCGGCGACGGACTCGACGGCGAGGACGCCCTGCGAGTGGCCGATGACCGCGCTCGGTGCGACGGAGTCGACGTCGAGGCCCTGGTTCGCGAGCGCGCGCAGCGCCGCGACCTGAGTGAGGAAGACGCCGGGAAGCGACACGGCGGCGGAGGTGAGAGCGGACTCGGACGGGCCGGCGGGCGCATCGTCCTCGTCGGCGAGTTCGGCCTCGAGGATCCACGCGACGGGGTCGAAGCCCGTCGGCCGGACCACGACGAGATCGCTCGCGACGGGGGCGAGGTGCGCGGCGGCGCGGTTGACCAGGTCGGTGAGGACCGGTTCGAGTCCGTTGTCGCGGCTGAGCTCCTCGAGCGAGGTGAGCCAGGGAGCGCCCTGTCCGCCGAAGGCGAGCGCGTAGGGCTCACCCGCGAGGAGCTTGTCGACCAGGGCACGCGCCGGAGCGGCTGCTGTGGACCGATCGGTGGTGCGTCGTGATGCCTTCGAGTTCCGTCCGTTGTCGCCTGGTGTGGTCTCGTCGATCGTCACGCGTGTGGTTCCTCTCCTGAACACCCCGGCGTCGAGGCTTCGTGTTTCAGCGCTGCGCGCCGGTGTGCTGCTGGACTAGTGGTCCGCTGTTCGGGCACGCCCAGGTTCGCACAGAATCATGAGGGGTTCCTCATGTTTTGTTTCGCACAGTTTGCCCGATACCCCTCTTGCCAGTGATTTCCCTCACAAGCTTCGGCAAAAGTAACCGGTCGGTAACCCGAGTCATTCCTGGCTACGCCGATGTGTGGACGTCCATGAACCCGAGGAATCCCTCACGTTTTTCGTTATCAAATTGTTATCTATTGACGGGCGGCGTGGATCGTGCATCGCAAGATCGAAAACGTGTCGGGCCCACGCGGTAACTTCCGGACGATTCGAACACACATTCGACAGGGGGCGAGATGAGGAAGCGGATCGGATACACGAAGGAACTACTCGAGGAGGCGGTGGCGGCGTCCATCAGCACGGCAGGTGTCCTCCGATATCTAGGACTGCGGGCGGGCGGGGGTTCCTACGTTGTCGTCAACCGAAAGATCGAGGCCTACGGGATCGACACATCCCACTTCCGAGGAATGGCCCACCAGAAGGGGCAACCGGCCCGGAACCGGCTGCACTGGTCGGACGTGCTCACGGTTGCACCGGCCGGTGCGAATCGGAAGGAGACCAAGACACTCAGACGGGCGCTCCTCGAATACGGTCGCGCCCACGAGTGTGAGATGTGCGGTATCGGACCGGAATGGCTCGAATCCCGACTCGCGCTCCATATCGATCACATCGACGGCAATCCGAACGACTCCCGACCGCACAACGTCCGCTTCCTGTGCCCCAACTGCCACAGCCAGACGCCGACGTGGGCAGGCCGAAACATACGTCGCGTTCTCGACGAATCATCCGAACGGATTCCCGGCCGAATCGGATCGAATTCCGACGAGGTGGCGTGATGGCGAGGCCGGTCAAATACACGAAGGAGATGCTGGAAGAAGCGGTTCGGAACTGCGTCAATTTCGCCGAGGTCATGCGGCACTTCGGCCTCAAACCGAATGGCGGACACCACACCCACCTGAGCCGTAGGATCCGCGCACTCGGTATCGACACCTCCCACTTCACCGGGCGACCCCGGACAACCGAGCGCAGACCGTACGTCCGTCACGAGTGGCGCGACCTGCTCATCGAGAAGCCGTACGGCTCTCGGCGCACGAGACCGGATCAGCTCCGACGGGCACTCGTCGAGTACGGACGCCCTTACCGGTGCACCCGATGCGGTATCGAACCCGAATGGAACGGAAGGCCGCTCACCCTGCATGTCGATCACATCGACGGGAACCCCGGCGACTCCCGCCCGGAGAACCTTCGCTTCCTCTGTCCCAACTGTCACAGTCAGACGCCTACCTGGGCCGGACGAAATGTGCAGCACCGTATCGCGCCGGAGTGACATCTATGCCGTATCCTGCTGAGGTCTGGCGCGAGTGGCGGAATTGGCAGACGCCCGGGTTTTAGGTATCCGTGTCTTCGGACGTGGGGGTTCGAGTCCCCCCTCGCGCACCACGTGACCTCACCCACGGTGCACCGACCGGTCTTGGCAGGTCGGTGCACCGTTCGGGTACCGTCGAGGGCGTGTCCGAGCATCGCCCTCCCCGCCGGTTGGCCCTGATCATTCTGGTCCTGGTGGCCGCGGCCGGATGTCTCGGCCTCGGATACTGGCAGTGGGTCCGCTTCGAGGCGGTCGGCGGTACCTATCAGAATCTCGGCTACGCACTCCAGTGGCCCGCCTTCGCCTTCTTCTGCGTCTACGCCTACCGGCGCTTCGTGCGCCTCGAGGCCGAGGAGCAGGAAGCCGAGAGCACCGGCGGGCGACGCCCGTCCGAGCCGGACGAGCCCACCGAGATCCCCGAGGATCTTCTTCCCACCCGTCCGCGCACGCTCGCCGAGGCCCGCGAGCAGGAGGCCGCGGATCCCGACGCACGACAGATCAACGAGTACAACGAGTACCTCGCGCAGCTCGCGCGCAGGTCCGATAGGAGCGCTCAGTGAGCACCACCCCCGAGCAGGCGTCCGGCCAGGCCACCACGCCGCGCGTCGTCAGTGACGCCGACCGGAAGAAGATCCGGTCCGCCCTGCTGCGTTACCGCGTGCTCGCCTACGCGACCGGTATCTGGCTGCTGATCCTCACCGGTGAGATGGTCGCCAAGTACATCATCGGTGTCGAGAACGTGCCGGCCTGGATCGCGATCGTGCACGGCTGGGTGTACGCGGTGTACCTGGTCCTCACCTTCGACCTGTCGATCAAGGTGCGGTGGCCGATCGCCCGCACGGTGTGGACGCTTCTGGCGGGCACCATCCCGTTCCTGTCGTTCTTCGTCGAGCACAAGCGCACCCAGCAGGTGAAGGCCGACTTCGGCGTCTGAACCACCACCTCCACGAGACCTTCACGAACACGAATCGGGCGGATCCCTTCCAGGATCCGCCCGATCTCGTCTGTGCAGCGCGAACTCAGCGGCGCGGCAAGCGCACCACCTGGACGAAGAATTCGTCGATCTGGCGCACCGCGCGTATGAACTGGTCGAGGTCGACCGGCTTCGTCACGTACGCGTTGGCGTGCAGCTTGTAGCTGCGCAGGATGTCCTCTTCCGCGGCCGAGGTGGTGAGGACCACAACGGGAATGTCGGTGAGGTCGTCGTCGGACTTGACGTGTTCGAGGACCTGCCGCCCGTCGTACTTGGGCAGGTTCAGGTCGAGGAGGATCAGATCGGGCCGAGGAGCATCCGCATGCTCCCCGCGCCGGTAGAGGAAGTCGAGCGCTTCCTCGCCGTCGCGTACCACATGCAGATTGTTGCCGATCTTGTTGTCCTCGAACGCTTCTCGCGTCATCAATTCGTCGCCGGGGTCGTCCTCCACGAGGAGGACGTCGATCGGCCGCCCGGAAACGCTCATGCAGATGCCCCTTTCAGAGCGACTTCGGTTGCAGACATGTCGTCGCCTGCCTTGGGAATCGTAAAGCAGAAACGACTGCCCTCCCGATACTGCGGGTCGAGCCAGATCTCTCCACCGTGGTACTCGACGATCTTGCGGCAGATCGCCAGACCGATACCGGTTCCGGTGTAGACATCCCGGCCGTGCAGCCTCTGGAAGATCACGAAAACCTTGTCGGCGAACTCCTCGGCGATACCGATGCCGTTGTCCTGCACGGAGAACCGCCAGAGTTCGTCGTCTCCCTCGACGATCTCCTCGCAGGCGACGCGGATCTCCACTGGCCGGTCCTCGTGGCGGAACTTGATCGCGTTCCCGATCAGGTTCTGCCACAACATGATCATCAGTGTGGGATCGCCCACGATCGTCGGCAGAGAGTCGGGCCGGAGGATCTTCGCGTCGGATTCCTCGACGGCATGGGAGATATTCGTCAGGGCCGCGTCGAGCGTGACGTCGAGTTCGGTGCGGACGTGCGCATCGCTGACGCGTCCGACCCGAGAGAAGGTCAGCAGATCGTTGATGAGCACCTGCATGCGTTTGGCGCCGTCCACCGCGAACGCGATGTACTGGGTGCCGCGCTCGTCGAGTTTGTCGCCGTACCTCTTCTCGAGAAGCTGGCAGAAGGACGCCACCTTGCGAAGCGGCTCCTGCAGGTCGTGGGAGGCGACGTAGGCGAACTGCTCCAGTTCGGAGTTCGAACGCCGGAGTTCCGTCGCCTGGCTCTCGAGCTGCTCCTCGCGCTCGTGCGCGACCTGCAGTTCGTGCACGATCCGCTCGCGCATGTCCTCGACGTCCCGGCCGAGGGCGTAGATGTCGGCAGGACCCTGAGGTTCGATCTCACGCCCGAAGTTCGCCCCTGCGATCACGGCGCGCGACGCCTGCCGCAGACGCTGGATCGGCCGCACCACGATCATCTGGAGCAGGACGGCGAGGCCCACCCCGGTGAGAAGGAACACCCCGACCATGCCGGCAAGGATCCGATCACGGGTTGCCCGAATGTCCTCGAGTGACTCGATACCTTCCGTCTTGGCCTGCAAGAGATCGGCGTTCTGGACCTCGAATGCCTCGCGGAGACGATCGAATGCGACACGGCCTGCATCGACGGCGGCGGGGTCGACGAAGCGTGGCTCTCCCGGCATCACCGCGGAGACGAGAGGCTCGGCGTACACACGCCGCCATTCGGCGGCGTGGACCTCGATCGACCGGAGGTCGGCGAGCAACTTCGCGTCGTCGCCCACCAGTGTGCGCAACTCGGCAGCGGCCGCAGCTTCCTCCTGCCTGCCTTGCTCGTAGGGGGAGAGGAAGTCGGGATCGGCAGCCAGGATGTATCCGCGGGCGCCGGTCTCCTGGTTCAGAAGTGCACCTTGAAGGCGGTACGCCTCCGCTCGGGCGGGCTGGATGCGATCCCGCACGTAGTTGGAGGCCTCGGTCGTCTCTCGAAGGTAGTAGCTGCCCACCACCGTGCCGACGATCACCAACAGCCCCATCACGCTCAGTACGAGCAGGAACCAGCCCTGGACCGTCATTCGCCGGGACGGAGGGCGACGCGTGTCCCCCGCCTCTGCCGTTGCGTCGCTCTCGGTCATGCGGTGGTGATCACTTCCTGTTCCATTGCACGTGGACGACTGCCACGTCGTCGGACAGTCCCCCTCTACTGTCCGCGA
>NZ_AJVB01000262.1:0-5407 GCF_000278445.1 Rhodococcus sp. R1101 | reverse complement strand
CGTAGACCACCGTCACGTCGTCGCCCAGCGGTCCGTGGGTCGCGTCGAGCCAGCGCACGGCCGCGACCGGTTCGGGGATCGTCCGTGCAGTGACGCCCGCCCGGACGAGCGCGGCGCACAGGGCCTCCACGGTGTGAGCCGACCAGGTGGCGGGATGCGCCAGCATCGTCGGCACCTCGGTAGTGCCCGTGCGGTGCTGCAGGCAGCCCACGGTCGTCGCGACGAGATCTTCACCCAGGTAGGCGGAGCCGTCCTCGGCGAGGATGCCGACCGGATCGCCGACCCGCGAGGCGTAGCCGGAGAACACCTGCGTACCGGGAGCAGGGGGAGCCGGCACCGAGGACGGGGGCACCCTCGGCGGGGAGATGGAGTTCGGTGGGGGTCGACAGGACACCGGGATCACCGGCTCCCGGCTGGTCGACCACGGTGACAGCCACCGAATTGGCCGTCCCGATCATGACGCCGAGTCCTGTGTACATGCACGCTCCAGGGTTCAGGGCGGACGTCGGTCCGCGATCTCGTTCCACCGTTCGGTCTCGATCAGCCTGTCGTTCCCACCGCGGTACTCGTTAGCTCCCACGCCGTCCGCCGACCGATCGGGGGGATGATCCCCTAACGCCCCCGGTACCCCCGGACCCGGATCCCCTAACAGCCGGCGACAAACAGGGGGCTGCACCCCCTGTGCCCGTGACCGGCGGTTTCGTAGCTTCGTTCGTAGATCCCGACGACTCAGGAGACACGCGATGGCCACCAACGCCGTACTCGACTTCATTCTCAGCCTGTTCCGTGACGAGAACGAACTCGCCCGGTACTGCAGCAATCCCGCCGCCGTCCTCGCCGAGGCCGGCCTGGACGACGTGTGCCACGCCGACATCGTGGCCGTCGCTCCGCTGGTCGCCGACAGCGGTCTGTTCGCCGGAACCGCGGCGGAACTGACCGCAGCGCTGAACGGCGCGGCGAACGTCGGAGCATCGATCGCCGGCACCGCCGCAGCGGGCCTGGGTGGGGCAGCAGGCCTGGGTGGGGCAGTGGGCCTCGGGGGTGCCGCCGGTCTGGGCCTCGGCGTCGGCGCAGGCCTCGGCGGGGGCTTGGGTCTGGGCGGGGGTCTCGGTCTCGGTGGGGGACTGGATCTCGGTGGCGCCGTCGGAGCTCAGACCGGGATCGTCGTCGATCTCGCCGCGCAACTCGGTGCAGCACTCGAAGCCGGTGGTGAGCTCGGCGGGGCGCTGGGTGCGGCACTCGGCGGTGCCCTCGACGCCGGCCTCGAACTCGGTGGCGCGGTCGACATCGGTGGGGCGCTGGCCGGTGCTCTCGAAGGTGGACTCGGCCTCGGTGTGGGTGCCGCTGCCGATCTCGCCGCCGCGATCGACGCCGCCGTCGCGGCGTCGGGTGGGCTCGGCGCCGACCTCGCCGCCACCCTCGAAGGGGCACTGGGCATCGGAGGCACGCTCGGCGCCGACATCGGGCTCGCCCTCGGCGGACTGCTGGAATCGGCTGTCGAAGCCGGTGGCGCCTTCTCCAGCGAGCTGAACCTGGCTCTCGAAGGCGGCGCCGAACTCGGCGCTGCACTCGGCACCACCCTCGGCGGTGTACTCGGCGTGGGCACGGAACTGACCGGCGCGCTCGGTACGAGTCTCGGCGGTGTCCTCGGCGGGGTGGCCGATCTCGGTGCCGGACTCGAATCCGATCTTGCTGCCGGTCTCGATGCCGGAGTGGGCGCGACCCTCGGCCTCGGTGCGTCTCTCTCGGCCCTGCTCGGAGCGGGCGGTGGGGCTGCGGCCGACCTCGGCGCGGCGCTGGGGACCGTCATCGAGAGCAGCGCGCAGGGCGGTCTGCTCGGCGGCGTCGACCTCGACGCGGTGCTCTCCGGAGGCGGCGCGGCCGATGCGGAGACCGGCGCCGAGATCGACCTGGGCACGCTGGTCGGCGGGGTGCTCGGCGGCGCGCTCGGCATCGAGACCGCCGCGACCACCGAACTGTCGTCGGCATTGAACATCGCCATCGGCTCGGCCACCGGCGTCGGGGCGACCGTCGATTCGACCGTGCAGGTGGGGACGAGCCTCGGATCGGATCTGTCGTCCGTCCTCGGTTCGACGTTCGCCACCGGCGGTTCGGCCGGTGCCGAGCTCGGCCTGCAGCTCGGCAGCGCACTCGACACGGCTGCGGGGTCGGTGTCCCTCGACGCGGGTGCCGATCTCGGCACGCAGCTCGCCACGACGATCGGTGGCGGCCTCGGCGCCGGTGCCGAAGCCACCGGCCAGCTCGGGTACGCCCTCGACGGCGCCCTGGACGCGGCGGCGGAACTCGGGGCCGGGGCGAACCTGGGGGCGGATCTCGGCGCGGCGATCGACTCGGGAATCGGGGCGGCCGGTGGGCTGGGTACGTCGGTCGACCTCGGTGCCGTGACGGACTTCGAGAGCGCGCTGGAACCGGGGACGGGCGCCGACCTGGGCGCAGCGGCAGATCTCGGTGTCGCCGCCGGCCTGGAGAGCGCGGCCGACCTGGGTGCGGAAATCTCGACACAGGTCGACACGGCGCTGTCGGGGCAGGTCGATACCGCTCTGTCGGGCGGTGCGGAGGGCTGGGCGTCGGTCGGTGAGGACGTCTTCGGATCCGCATCGGGCGAGGCGGGTCTGTTCGGCGAGGGCGGCCTCACCGCGACCTCCGGTCTCGGCGGCGGCCTGTTCGCCGGCGCCGGTGCCGACTCGTCGCTCGGCGCCACCGACTCCCCCGATCTCGACGAACTGCTGCCCTGACCCGCAACGGTGCGGGCTCCGGGACATAATGTCCGGAGCCCGCACCGACGGAAGGCGAGTCGACGCAGCCCATGCAGCAGTCACCGGATACGCAGCGTTCATCCGATCCCTCGAGACGCCGAGCGCTCCTCGACCTGATCGACTCCGCGATCGACCGCTCCCGTAGCGCCGGTCGCAACGATCTCACCGACAGGCTCACGGCCGCCCGCACGAAGGTCTCCGACCCGCGACTGCGGGTGGTCGTCGTCGGAGGACTGAACCAGGGCAAGAGCCGTTTCGTGAACGCACTGCTCGGCCTCGAGGTGTGTTCCGTCGGTGACGACGAGACCACCGCGGTCGCCACGCTCGTGCAGCACGGACACGAACCGTCCGCCGAAATCGTCCCGTCGGGCTCGGCCCCGCGGATCCCTGTTCCCTTCGACGACCTGCAGCAGGTCGCGCCGCGCAGCGCCGGTCGGGACGTCGACCGGCTCGAGGTGAGTGTGCCGAGTCCGCTGCTCGCCGACGGACTCGTGTTCGTCGACACCCCCGGCGTGGGCGGGCACGGAAATCCGCACACCGCAGCCACTTTGACGCTGCTCGCGACGGCGGACGCGGTCTTCGTCGTCTCGGACGCGAGCCAGGAGTTCACCGCGCCGGAGATGTCGTTCCTGCGGCAGGTGCAGACGCTGTGCCCGGCCTCGGCGGTGCTCGTCACCAAGACCGATGTGTATCCGCACTGGCGTGCGATCGTCGACGCCGACCGTGAACACCTGAAGCGAGCCGGGCTCGACCTGCCGCTGCTGCCCGTCTCGTCGCTGCTGCGTGAGTACGCATTGCGCACCGAAGATGCCTCGTTGCACCGGGAGTCGGGTTTCGATGCGATCTACGACTTCCTGCGCGAACAGGTGGTCGCGCGGAACGCCGATTCGGCGCGACTGTCCGTCGCACACGATGTGAAGACCGTCGTCGACCATCTTGCGCTCGGGTGCGAGAGCGAACTCGCAGCTCTGCGCGATCCCGAATCCGGCAATGCCGCGATCGAGGACCTGAACCGGGCGCGCGCCGCGACCGAAGCGTTGCGCACGCGGGCGGCGCGGTGGCAGATCACGTTGTCGGACGGCATCGCCGACCTCGCGGCCGACATCGACCACGATCTGCGCGACCGGTTGCGCACGGTCACTCGCGATGCCGAAGCGTCCGTGGACGAATGCGATCCGGGCAAGGAATGGCCGCGCCTCGGGCAGTGGCTGGCCGAGCAGGTCGCCGAATCCGTCGGCGACAACTTCGTGTGGGCGCACGAACGCGCCGAGGCGCTCGCAGGCAAGGTCGCCGAGCACTTCGCACTCGACGACGACTCCTTGCCGTCGTTGCATCTCGGCGACCTGTCGAGACTGCTCGAACCCGTCGAGAACCTGTCCGATCTCGAATCCGGACGGATCGGGATCGGCCAGAAGGTGCTCGTCGGCATGAAGGGCTCCTACGGTGGGGTGCTCATGTTCGGTCTCGTCACCACCCTGATGGGCATGGCCCTCGTGAACCCGATCTCGGTGGGAGCCGGAGTCGTGCTGGGCACCAAGGCATACCGCGACGACAAGCAGGTGCGGCTCACCAAGCGTCGCGCCGACGCGAAGAACGCGATCCGCAAGTTCACCGACGACGTGAGCTTCCAGGTCGGCAAGGAATCGAAGGACCGGCTGCGCCTCATCCAGCGTCAGCTCCGCGATCACTTCACCGAGATCGCCGAGCAGACACTGCGTTCGCTCGACGAGTCGCTCGACGCGGCCCGGCAGGCCGCGACCGTGCAGGAGCAGGAACGCCGGCGTCGGATCGGTGAACTCGACACGCAGGTCGCGGAACTGGGCCGACTGCGATCCCGCGCCGCGGAACTCGCGGGAGTGCAGGCATGACCCCGGCTCTCTCGCGCGCCCGCGACCTGCTCGGCCGGGCCCGCGCGTCGTACGGTGGAAACCCGGCTGTCGCAGACCGGCTCGACGAGTGTGCCGCGCGACTCGACCAGCCGCTGCGGGTCGCGCTCGCCGGATCTCTCAAGGCCGGCAAGTCGACCCTGCTCAACGCGCTCGTGGGACAGGACATCGCGCCCACCGACGCGACGGAATGCACGCGCGTCGTCACCTGGTACCGCAACGGACCCGTACCGTCCGTGAACGCCTGGTACGACGGGGATCGTCACATGCCGGTGCCCGTGCAGCGCCCCGACGGCCGTCTGACCTTCGACCTCGGTGATCTCACCGCCGACCGCGTCGACTTCATCGACGTCGAATGGCCGGCCAGCGCCCTGGCCCAGACCACCATCATCGACACTCCCGGCACGTCGTCGCTGTCGCGGGAGGTGTCGGCGCGGACCCTGGCCCTGCTCACCCCGGAGGAGTCGGCTTCGGGTGCCGACGCCGTCGTCTACCTGATGCGTTCGCTCGGTGCCGCCGACGTCGAATTCCTCGAGCGGATCGGCCGGCATGTCGGCGGGGGAGCGGGGCCGCTCGGCATCGTCGGGGTGGTGTCGCGTGCCGACGAGGTCGGTGCCGGTCGCGCCGACGCGATGATGTCGGCGAAGCAGGTCGCGGCGAGGTTCACCGACGAACTCGAACGCACCGGCCTGTGTCAGGCGGTCGTGCCGGTCGCCGGATTGCTCGCGCTCGCCGCACGGACGC
>NZ_AJVB01000261.1:0-5426 GCF_000278445.1 Rhodococcus sp. R1101 | reverse complement strand
CGAGGGAACCGTCGTCGACGCCCTCGGCAACGAGAACTGGGTGACCGAACTCGTCGGATAGATCGCACGGTGACGGGAGCGCGTCGGGTACGTGCTCCCGTCACCATCGCGCCGTCTACCAGGCGATTTGTTGGCGTCGAGCGCGATGGTGTAGTTTTCTTTCAGCGCGAAGGAGTCACCGGAGCGCAACGGTACAACCGAATACGGGGCTATGGCGCAGCTGGTAGCGCACCACACTGGCAGTGTGGGGGTCAGGGGTTCGAGTCCCCTTAGCTCCACAAGATCGATACAGGCGAGAGTTCACGCTCTCGCCTGTAGTCTTCGGTGGCGGTCCCCGTCAGGGCCGTGCAAGGGGCTATGGCGCAGCTGGTAGCGCACCACACTGGCAGTGTGGGGGTCAGGGGTTCGAGTCCCCTTAGCTCCACCCCTCGGGCATCGCCCTCCCGGCGGCTCTCCTCACAGCGGCTCTTCTTGCAGCTCTGCGGCGGCCCCGCCGGTCGCGAGGCCACCGCGAAGCACGATCTCAGC
Source organism: Rhodococcus sp. R1101 (assembly GCF_000278445.1). Classification (NCBI taxonomy): domain Bacteria; kingdom Bacillati; phylum Actinomycetota; class Actinomycetes; order Mycobacteriales; family Nocardiaceae; genus Rhodococcus; species Rhodococcus sp. R1101. Next base: position 4,898 of record NZ_AJVB01000261.1, on the reverse strand, counting down.
GCGTCGAGCCGACGGACGTGTACAACGTCATTCCCCATCCCACCGTCGTGCGCTCGGGTTCCGCGAGGCCGGCCGCCTCGAACAGTGCCACGTGGTCCTCGTGCGTACGACCCCCACCACCGCTGAGCGCGAAGTCGACGAGGTCGTCCTCGTAGTCGTGTTCACCGGCGTTCTCGTCGAGCACGTTGCCGAAGACGAGGATCCGGCCACCCGGGTTCAGTCCGGCCGCCGCCTGCTGGAGCACGTGCACGGCATCGGCGTCGGGCAGTTCGTTCAGCCGCCCGGTCAGCAGCACCGCGTCGACCGGTTCGGGTCGGGCCTCGAGCATGCTGCCCGGCGCGTACGCGACCCGCTCGTGCTCGCCGTGGACGCGGCGCAGCACCTCGATCTCCGACGGCGCGGCCACCACGGTCGCTCTTGCCGACGGGTTCGCCGTGACGAAGGCGTGGGCGTAGGAACCCGCCGCCTCACCGGCGACCACCATGGTCGAGACGTCGGTGGGCACCTTCGCGACGAGGGCGCCGGCGAAGTACGCCGCCATCTCCGCTTCCTGCTCGTACCGGTCCGCCGACAGAGCGATGTCGTCCGCGACGCGCTGCGCGAAGCTCTTCCCGAACCGCTCAGCGTCGTCCCCGTGGCCCGTACGGACGGCGGCGAGCAGCGCGAGCATGCCCGCCAGTTCCCGCTGCGCGTGCACGCCGTCGAGGCGGAGTTCCTCGATGTGGTGGTCGTCCTCGAGTTCGCGGCCGACGCCGGTGAGCCGGAACCGGCCCTCGCCGAGGTCTTCGGCCACCCCGAGGGCGACGAGATAGCGCAGCAGCCTGCCCAGGCCGGTGCGGTCCGCCCCCGTCTTGACGGCGAGTTCGTCGACGGTGCGCGGCGAGGCGTCGAAGGCTGCCGCCAGGCCGATGGTCGCCGCGACCCGCAGTGCGAAACCCGGTGCGATCTCGGCCAATTCGTCGAAGCGGTCGCGCTCGTCCTCGGTCGCCTCGAAATCGGGCAGGGAGGCGTCGGCCTCCGATACCGCGACCTCCTGGCGCCGCCAGTATCCGGTGACCTCCACCTGTTCCTTGGGAAGGCCCTTCTCGTTGCGCAGCCACCGCCGGATCGGGGTGAGCGTGAGGGCCTCACCGGCCACCCACGCGAAGACCTTCCCGTCCCACCACTCGGCGTTCGTGACGGCATCGAACAACAGCGTCGTCGTGCCCGGTTCGGCGCCGTCGCGGCCGAGCCAGGTCAGCTCCACCCCGTCGGGGACGGGCAGATCCTGACGGTGGGTGTCGTCGGCGATCTCGACGAAGACCTGACCACGTGCTCCGGCCGGCCAGTTCTCGAGCCAGCGCCCGATGGCCGGCAGCGCCGTCTCGTCGCCCGCCACGAGCGTCCAGTCCACGCCCTGCGGGTGTCCTGCCGACGACTTCGGTCCGGCGATCTGGATCGTCTCACCGGGCTCCGCGCGGTACGACCAGCTCGACGCGGGACCCACGCCGTGGCGCACGAAGTCCACGTCGATCTCGCCGGCGACCGGATCCCAGCGCCGGACGGTGTAGGTGCGCATGAGCAGCTTCGGATCGCGCGGCCAGTTCACCACGCCGTCGGACTGGGTAGGGCCGAGGGCCACGTCGAGGTCGGGATGCTTGAACATCAACTTGAACTCGTCGTCCACACCGTCCGACCGGAACGCCTCGACCGGATATCCGTTCGGTGCGACGTGCGCCTGCAACTGTTCGCCCCCGAGGGTCACCCGCCGCATCCCGGGGCTCACGTCCGTCACGCGGAGCACCTTCAGGTACCGCGTGGTGATCGGGAAGACCTCGATGGGGCGAAGGCTACGAGCCATGTGTGCGTTCTCCTGGACCGGGGATCGTGGACGGCGGGACGACCGGGCCTTCCGGCATGCGGCGACCAGCGCTTAGGCGAACCTTACTTCAGACGGCCTTCGGTTGCCTCGACCCGTCCTGACCCGCACGGCGACCGTTCGCGTACAGCTCGTCGACGAGACGGGCGTACCGGGCGAGCACGCGATCGCGGATCGGGCGCCCGGCCGGGTCGAGATCGTCCGCGTCCGGAGGTGTGCTCACCGTAGTGAACCGGCGGATGCGTTCCCACGGGTCCGATCGGGCGTTGAGCTGCTCCAGCGCGGCCGCGACGACCGACTCCGGTGCCGTGGTGAACACGAGGCCGACACAGTAGGGGCGCATCTCCCCGGCCACGACGAGTTCGCTGCCGGGGCAGACCCGCCGCCAGCGGCCGGCGAGCGCGGTCGGCCCGACGTACTTGCCGGTGCTGGTCTTGAACGTGTCCTTGCGGTGGCCGGTGACGGTGACGAAGCCGTCGGCGTCGATCTCGGCGAGGTCGCCCGTGTGGAACCAGCCGTCGGCGTCGAGTGCGGCAGCGGTCTCCGCCGGATCGTCGTGGTACCCGGTCATCACCCCGGGACTACGGATGAGGAGTTCGCCGGTGTCTGCGACCCGAACCTCGGTGCCACGCAGTGGCCGGCCGACGGTGCCGGGACGGTGCGAGCCCAGCAGGTTCACACACGAGGGCCCGGACGTCTCCGTGATCCCGTACCCCTCGAGCACCGGCACACCGAGCCGTTCGAGCCGCTCGGCGATCGCATCGGACAGCCGCGCGGAACCGGAGATGACGAAGCGCAACCGGCCTCCGAGCTCGTCCCGCTCGAGCCGGGCGATCTTCTCGAGGACGTGCGGGACCGAGCCGAGGAAGGTCGGACGGACCGTTCGCAGATTCGCGGTGACCCGGTCGGCGCGGCCGTCGACGGCGGTGCTCACGCCCGCGTGCATCGCCATGAGCAGGAGCGACCGGCCGAACACGTGCGCGAGCGGAAGCCACAGCAGTTGGCGGTCGGAGGACGAGATCATCCCGGTCTGCGCGACGGCTCGGGCACCGTAGGTCGTGCTCCTATGGGTCAGGCACGCGCCTTTGGTGCGGCCGTCCTCGCACGCGGTGTAGATCAGCGCGGCCGGATCGTCCGGTGACAGCGCCGCGATCCGTCGCCCGACGGCGTCGGGCGTGGTGTGCAACAGACTGCGCCCTTCGGCGGCGAGCTCGTCGAGACGGTCGAGTCGCTGCAGGGAGGTCTCGAGCACCGGTCGATCGGCGATCGCCAGCACGGCATGTGCGCGGCGGATCTGGTCCCGCGCCTCGTCGTCGCGTGTCGCCGGATAGATCGGCACGGAGACACCGGCCGCGCACGCCACGGCGAGGTCGGCGACGACGGACCGGTAACAGGTGGTCGCGCAGATCGCGACGCGCATCCCGGGTTCGACACCGCGAGCGATCAAGCCCGCCGCGAGCTCGACGACCTCCCGTCGTACCTCCGACCATGTGGACGGGCGCCACCGTTCCCCGTCGGGACGCAGGTAGGCGACGGAATCGGGGGAGCGGGACACCCGGTCGAGCAGCAGACCCGGCACGGTCGCCGGGAACCCGTCGCGGCCGCCGACCGCGGTCGCGCTTCCCGTTGCCGCTCGGCGGTCCGCCACTGTTCGCAGCACCTCCCGCGGACGAGGATCGACGCCGCCCGGTGCCGACGGGCGCGTTGCCGGGTGTCGCACATGTTACCGCCGCTCGAACCCCGAGGGGCGCAAGTGCGCAGTACACGGGCGCCGATATCGTGGGCACGTGAGTCCCACCGCCCGTCGTCCCGAGGTCCTGATCGCCGAGTTGCGCGACGTCCTCACCGGTCCGCTCGCGGAGATCGCACAGCGCTTCTCCACCTACGTCGCCGACCTCGCTCCGCACAGCGCCATGGTGATCTTCACGAGGGAATGCACGGGCAGACCACGGAAGGTGGCCGGTGACCCGTCGATCGTCGACCGGGTGACCATCGCCGAACTCGACCGGGTGCGGAGCGAACTCACCGTGGGGGAGATCCGTCGCGGCAGCTTCCGCGTCGCGGGGCGCGATCGCGAGGTGTGCGCGATCCTCGACAGTACGGACACGTTGTTGCTGTTCGTGCCGCGTGGCGCGCGGGCGACCGCCTCGGCGCTCGAACTCGTGCGAGCGGCGTTCGGCGTGGTCGCCACCGGGATCCGGCTCCAGGTGCACACCGCGAGCCCGGCATATCTTGCGGAATCGAGGGCCGCTTCGGCCGAGCGGGCCCGCACCGTCGCCGAACTCACCGAGTCGCACGCCGTGACCCTCGAGACGATCCTCGCGACCCTGCGATCGAAGGATCTCGACGACACCCGCGCCCGGACCACGGCGCGGGAGACGGCGACCGAGGCGCTGATCGGTCTGCGGTCGGCGGTGGACCTGCACCGCGAACTCGCGGAGGAGGCGCTGACCACCGCGTTCGCCCGACTGCACGGCGAACTGCGCGAACTGGTGCGGCATCGTCGGCTCGACCTGCAGATGGTCGCCCCGCGAGGTGGGTGGGCGGGGACTGCCGGGCGAGGTGGCGCATGCGGCCCGCGCGATCGCCCGGGGTGCGGTGCTGGCGATGTCGGGGCAGGCCGACGTGACACGGGTCCGGGTCGCGTGGAGTTGCGACAACTCGACTCTGCTGGTGGACGTGCGCGACGACGGCACCGGCGAGATCGAGGTCGCCGAACTCGAACGTCAGCTCCGTGATCGCGTCGAAACCCTGGGCGGAAGTATCGAATCCGAATCGACTCCCGGCTGGGGGACGCGGCTCGCGGTGAGCTTCCCGCTCGACCTGCCGGTCGCTGCACCGGACGGGCAGGCGCTCGATGCGCTCGCCGCTCTCGCCCCGCGCGAGATCGAGGTGCTCGAGCATCTGGTGGCGGGACGCCGCAACCGCGTCATCGCCGAACGTCTCGGCGTGAGCGAGTCGACGGTGAAATTCCACGTGGCGGGGGTACTACGAAAGCTCGGCGTCAGCACTCGCGGTGAGGCCGCGGCTCTCGGTGCAG
>NZ_AJVB01000260.1:0-5444 GCF_000278445.1 Rhodococcus sp. R1101 | reverse complement strand
GGTGACCGACCAGTCCACCAGGCACGTGATGGACAAGATCGTCGACCATCTCCGCGACAAGCACATGCTGATCGTGGTCGACAACTGTGAGCACGTGATCGGGACCGTGGCCGACTTCGTTGCTGCCGTCCTCGGTGATGCGCCGGAGGTGCGGATCCTCGCCACCAGTCGTGAGCCTCTGAGTGTGCCGGGGGAGGCGGAGTACGTGCTTCCGCCTCTGACCACGCCGAGCCGGTCGACGGGAAACAGGGCGGCGGATCTCGAGCGGTTCGAAGCAGTCGGTCTGCTCGTGGACCGGGCCCGGCAGGTGGTCCCGGGGTTCGAGGTGACCGACGACAACGCCGATGCCGTTGCGCAACTGTGCATTGCACTCGACGGCGTGCCGCTCGCTCTCGAACTGGCCGCGACCCGCCTGCGTTCGTTGTCTCCGGCGCAACTCGTCGAACGACTCGACCGGCGTTTCGCGCTGCTCACCGGGGGAAGTCGCGTGGCGGTGCCGCGGCAGCAGACGTTGCGCGCCCTGATCGACTGGAGCTACGAACTGTGCTCCGATGCCGAGCGGACGTTGTGGGCGCGATTGTCGGTGTTCACCGGCAGCTTCGACCTCGAGGGCGCGGAGACCGTCTGCGCCGACGACGATCTGCCGAGCGAGCAGGTCATCGACTTGCTCGACAGGTTGATCGCGAAGTCGCTTGTGGGTGTCGACCGTTCGTCGTCGGTGTTGAGGTACTCGCAATTGGTGACCGTGCGCGAGTACGGTCACGAACTGCTCGACGCCCGCGGGGAGCGGGAGCGGTTGTACCGGCGGCATTGCGAGCACTATCTCGACCGTGCCCGTCGCTGTGCCGAGAGTTGGTACGGGCCGAGACAATCCGCCCTGTTGTCGTCGATGCGCGCCGACCACACGGATTTCATGGCAGCGCTCGACCGGTCGATCCGGGACGACGACGAACTCGCCGCGGGGGCGGCGCTCGCCGTCGCGCTGCGTTATCACTGGATCGCGGGCGGGTACCTGTCCACCGGGCGGGCCCGGCTCGAGCGGCTCCTGCAACGGCTTCCGCGTTCGAGCAGCGAGCGCGGCAACGTGCTGTGGGTGACCGCATGGACGGCCCTCATCCAGGGTGATCGCGACGGCGCGGCGGTCCACCTCGCCGAGTGTCGTTCGATCGCGGACGAATCCGGCGACGTCCGGTTGCGGGCACATTGCGATCACTGGAGTGCTCTGCGCGCACTGTTCTGCGGCGCGACGGCCCAGGCGATCGACCTCTACCTCCGTGCGGCCCGGGTGCATCGTGCGCACGGCGACCACGCCGCCCACCTGACCTGCCTGTTCCAGCTGGCGATGGCGCAGACCTACGACGGACGACTCGACGACGCCCTGGAGACGTGCGCTCATGTCGTCGACATGGCGGACCAGCACGGCGAGCGGTGGAACAAGGCCTATGCGCTCTGGGTCTCCGGGCTTGCCCACTTCCATCTCGGGCGCCTGGGCTCCGCGGTCGCAGCGGCGAACGAAGCCCTGATCATCCAGCGCGATTTCGAGGACAAGATCTGCACGGCGTTGTCGATCGAACTGCTGGCGTGGTCGGCGGGTGCCGAAGGCGACCCGGAGAAATCGGCGAGGCTGCTCGGGGCCGCACGGACGGTATGGCAGCGTCTCGGCACGACGATCGCCGCGTTCGGACCGCACATCGAGCAGGATTCGCTCGCCGCGGAACGACGCCTCCGGGACGCCGTGGACGAAGCGGCACTCTCCGGGCTGCTCGGTTCCCAGGTCGGCGCGACCATCGGCGATCTCGTGTGCAGCGCACTGGAACCGGGTGGGACCCCCGAATCCCGGACACCGCGTGCTCGGGCTGCCGCGATCTCACAGAAATCACCGTTGACGAAGCGGGAACAGGAGATCGCGGCGCTCGTCGCCGGAGGGTTGAGCAACCGTGCGATCGCCGACCGGCTCGTCATCTCCCGCCGGACCGTCGACGGTCACGTCGAGCGGATCCTCGACAAACTCGGCGTGCACTCCCGCACGCAGGTCGTGTCGTGGTTGCACGCCCACGAAGAGCGCGGAGCGTGAGCCGGCGGGGCGGTAGCCGGGTTCAGGAGTGCGTCGGGACGGACTCTCGGCGTGCCGCGGGCACCTTGGTGATCAACGTGAGTACCACCGACACCAGAGCGATGATGCCGATGGTGGTGTAGGCAAGGGTGTAGGCCTTGTCCTCGCCGATCAGCGTGGACGCAATGATCGGGCCGAGGATGCCGCCGATGCTCCAACCGATGAGCATGAGTCCGTAGATGGCACCGGCATTGCGGACCCCGAAGAAATCGCCGGCAGTGGCGGGCATGGTGCCGAAAGCACCGCCGTAGCAGAGGTAGATGATCGCGGCCAGGATCGAGAACAGCACGACACCGCCGGCGTGCGGCAACACGATCAGGCACACACCCTGCAGGACGAGCAGCGCGGTGAACGTCTTCATCCGCCCGATGCGGTCGGAGATCGCTGCCCACACGATCCGGCCGGCACCGTTGAAGATCGCGAGCGCGCCCACGAGTGCCGCCGCGCCGCTCGCGCTGAAGCCGGCGATGTCGGAAGCGCTCGGCTTGGCCTGGGAGATCAGTGAGATGCCTGCGGTGACGCACAGGGTGAGGATGGCGGTCAGGAGATACCACTGGGGCGTGCGCAGTGCCTCACCCTGGGTGTACTCCTTGCCGCCCTTCGCGCCGGCACCGGTCTTCGAAGCAGGTTCGTAACCGGGCACGGTGTACCCCTCCGGCGGATTGCGGAAGAGCGCTGCGCCGGCGAGGGACATCACGAGGTAGGCGATGCCCAGCGGCAGGAAGGCGCTCGTGGGGTCGTCGGGGTTCTGGTCGATGAGCCACTGCGCGACCGGCGAGGTGAGCACCGCACCGAACCCGAAGCCGCCCACCGCGAGCCCGGTGATGAGACCGGTCTTGTCGGGAAACCACTTCTGCAGCATGGCGATCGGGACGATGTACGCGAAGCCCAGACCGAAGCCGCTGATGACGCCGTATCCGAGGATGAGCAGCCAGTAATCGTCGGCGCCGTTGGTGAACGACGCGAGGAGAATGCCGAGGGCGTAGATGACGCCGCCGATGAGCGCGACGACGCGCGGTCCCTTCAGATCCTGCAGGCGGCCACCGAGATAGGTGCCGACGAAGATCATGCCGATGGTGACGGTGAACGGCAGTGACGCCTTGACCGTGCTGAGCTGCCAGGAGTCGGCGCTCTCGAGGGCCCCACCGAAGACCGACCATGCGTAGACCGCGCCGATCGAGAACTGCAGCAACAGACCTCCGGCGACGAGCAACCACCGGAAGCTGCCCGGAGGCTGTGCCGTCGCGGTGTCGCCGTGTGGTTCGCGCGTGGGCTTGGCGGAGTCCATGCGTTCTCCTTCGTTCTGCCCGCGAGCCGGATCTCAGCCGCGGTAGCGAACGGGTTCCCCGCGATCGACTCGTTCACGCTGGGGAACGACGGTGTATTTGGGGTCCTTCGCCGACGCGATGCCGGCCTCGTAGACGCCGAGTCGCGTGCACAGCGACCCGACCATGAGTGCGGCACCGGACACCGCCGACACCGCCCGATGGCGACGGCCGGCGAGCGCCCCGAGCGCACCGGCCACCGTCAATGCCTTGCTGGCCTTCATGAATCGCCCGGCCCGTCCTTGGTGGAGCGTCTCGGCCGACAGGCCCATGGACTTCTCCATCCGCTGCTCGAGCACGAGTTCGGCGAGCGCACCGCCGACGGCGAAGGTACGCGCCGGTCCGGCCTCGGCAAGCGGTGCGCCCAGCAGCCCGAGACCACCCGAGGCGGCCGCCGCGGACCCGCAGAACACGAAGGGAATCTCTTTGTAGGCGGAGTGCCAGGCCGGAGTTGCGGTGTCGGACAGCAGAACACCGGTGTAGGCGGCAACCGGCGGCGCCGTCAGCGCCCCTACGATCCCGGCCGGTCGGCCGAGCGCGAGCAGGAGTCGCACCGGCCCCCGCTTCCACCGGGAGGGCAGCATCTCGGCGATCTCCGCGACCGCCGCGAGACCCGCGAACGGACCGTGCAGCGACAGGATCCACGTACCGACCGACATCGGGGAGGTCGGCTTGGCGACCCGCAGCATGTTGAGGAAGCGGCTCGGTTTGCCGAGATCGTGGACGAGGGCACCGACACTCACGAGCAGCGATGCGAGCGAACCGAATCGGGCCACCCGGCGCAGTGCGGTGCGGCCCGTCAGATCGGCGCCTGCGGCGAGCAGCGAGCTGCCCGCGGCCACGCCGCCTGTGAACAGGTAGACGGCGATGTCGTGTTCCCACGGCGCCGGTTTCACGATCGGGCGCCCGTAATAGGACTCGAAGTCGGCCTCCGGCACCATCACGCGGTCTCCACCGCGACCCCCTCCGGACCGGCGGGGATTGCCCGGGCTGCCGCCGTGCTGCACCTGGGTCATCCGCGCCTCCTCAGGAACGACGCGGCGGCGCCCGCCAGCATCGCGACGGCCGCGACGGCGGCGCGCGTCCACATCTCCGGCAGATCCTTGGTCGTCACCACCGGGTCCGGGGGCAGGCCGTAGACCTCCGGTTCGTCGAGGAGCAGGAAGAAGGCGCCGGTCCCGCCGACCCCGTCCTCGGGATCGTTGCCGTAGAGCCGTGCCTCGCTCACACCGCGCTCGTGCAGGGCCGCCAGTCGCTCGGCGGCGCGGGCACGCAGTTCCTCGACGTCGCCGAACTGGATCGACTCCGTGGGGCACGCCTGCGCGCAGGACGGTGTCTGGCCGTCGGTGAGCCGGTCGTAGCAGAGCGTGCACTTCTGGGCGATACCGACCTTCGGGTCGCCCTCCGGGCCCTTGCGGCGGTCGATGACACCGTACGGGCACGCGGCCACGCAGTATCCGCAGCCGTTGCAGATGTCGTCCTGCACGACCACCGTGCCGAACTCGCTGCGGAACAGCGACCCGGTCGGGCACACGTCGAGGCAGGCCGCGTGGGTGCAGTGCTTGCACACGTCCGAGGACATCAACCACCGGAAGTCCGGCTTCTCCTCGTCCGGCCGCTCGCTCGGTGCCGCACCGACGGTCGGCATCCCCAGCGAGACCGCCGGCTTCTTCTCGGCCGGGCGCTCGATGAAGGCGACGTGCCGCCACTGGTTCGCGTTGAGCGAATGACTGTTGTCGTACGAGGTGCCGAGCATCGCGAAGGCGTTCTCGGGAACGTCGTTCCACTCCTTGCAGGCCACTTCGCAGGCCTTGCACCCGATGCACACACTGGTGTCGGTGAAGAAGCCCTTGCGAGCCGGTGGATCCTCGTATCCGGCATCGGGTGCCGGGTCGATGGGTCCGAAGAAGCTGTTGGGGCCGGTCACTCGTCCTCCTCCGGAGTGCGTCCGTCATCCGAGATCGTGACGACGGGTGGGTACACACCGTCGGTTACCCCGGCCGCCG
>NZ_AJVB01000259.1:0-5520 GCF_000278445.1 Rhodococcus sp. R1101 | reverse complement strand
TCGCCACCGCCCAGAACGGTCTCGACGTCCTGCGGTTCGGTGGCCTCGAACCGGACCGGTCGTCCTCGCCGTACCAGGTCGTCGAACGCACCGCGATGTACCGACTCCGCCGGTACTTCCCCGAATCGGACACCGCTTCCACGGGCATCCCGATCGTCCTCGTACCGCCCATGATGGTGTCCGCCGAGGTCTACGACGTCACCCGTGACGCCGGCGCCGTCGGCACCCTCCACGCCGCGGGACTCGACCCGTGGGTCGTGGACTTCGGTTCGCCCGACCAGGAGGAGGGCGGCTGGAAGCGCACCCTCACCGATCATCTCCTCGCCCTCGACGAGATCGTCGACCGCGTGCGCGCCTACACCGGCCACGACGTCCACCTCGGTGGATACTCGCAGGGCGGAATGTTCTGCTATCAGGTGGCCGCGTACCGGCGCAGCCGCGGCATCGCGAGCCTGATCACTTTCGGCAGCCCCGTCGACACCCTCGCCGCGCTGCCCTTCGGGATCCCCGAGATCGTCGCGACCCACTCCGCGGACTTCCTCGCCGACCACGTCTTCAACCGCCTCGCGATCACCGGATGGATGGCGCGCACCGGCTTCCAGCTGCTCGATCCGGTCAAGACCGTGCGATCGCGCATCGACTTCCTGCTCCAGCTCCACGACAGGGAAGCGCTGCTGCCGCGCGAGCCGCAACGCCGGTTCCTCGACACCGAGGGGTGGGTGGCGTGGTCCGGTCCGGCCGTCGCCGAGATGCTGCGCCAGTTCATCGCCCACAATCGCATGGTCAGTGGCGGTTTCGTCGTCAACGACCGGGTGGTGAGCCTCGCCGAGATCACCTGTCCCGTCCTCGCGTTCGTCGGCGAGGTCGACGACATCGGGCAACCGCTCGCCGTGCGCGGTATCCGCAAAGCGGCACCCCGCGCGGAGATCTACGAATGCACTTTGCGTGCAGGGCATTTCGGGCTCGTCGTGGGCAGCGTTGCCGGCCAGCAGACGTGGCCCTCGGTCGGCGAATGGGTGCAGTGGCGCGAGGGAGTCGGTGATCGTCCCGTCGGTATGGCGCCGATGGTCGTGCCCGATCCGAAGGACGAAGGCACCGGCGTCTCGGTCGCATCCCGCATCACCCACACCGTCGCGACCCTCGCCGACGTGGGAACGGACTTCGGTAGAGGAGTTGCGGGGATCGCCGTCGGCGCCGTCCGCGGCGCACGTGATCTCACCGGTGAGGCCGCACGCGCGTTGCCCCGGCTCGCGCGGCTCGGACAGATCCAGTCGCGCACCCGCATCTCCGTCGGGGGTCTGCTCGCCGAGATCGGCCGCAAGTCGCCGAAACGGGAGTGCTTCATCTTCGAGGACCGCGTCTACACATTCGACGCTGTGAACCGCCGGATCGACAACGTCGTGCTCGGTCTCGTCGACAACGGCGTCCGCCCCGCGATGCACGTCGGGATCCTCATGGACGTGCGTCCCAGTGCTATGGCCGCGGTCGCCGCGATCTCCCGCCTCGGCGGTGTCTCCGTGCTGATCCCGCCCGGACCGGACGTCGCGGAGGCCGTGCGCCTCGGCGGTGTCGAGAAGATCGTGGCCGATCCGGAGAACCTCGATGCGGCCGTGGCGACCGGTCTGCCCGTGCTGGTGCTCGGTGGTGGCGACGTTCGCGACCTCGACATCGAACCCGGCACCGACGTCGTCGATCTCGAACGACTCGACATCTCGTCGGTGCAACTGCCGGGGTGGTACGTCCCCGATCCCGGTCTTGCGCGGGAGCTCGCGTTCGTCCTCTTCTCCGGCAGCGGCGACACGCTCGCGGTGCGGCGGGTCACCAACTACCGGTGGGCGCTGTCGGCCTTCGGTACGGCGACCGCCGCCTCGCTCGGTCGCGGCGACACGATGTATTGCCTTGCACCTCTGCATCATTCGTCCGGTCTTCTGGTCAGTTTCGGTGGGGCGCTGGCGGGTGGAGCGCGTATCGCGTTGTCCCGCGGGCTGAACCCCTCGCTGTTCAGCGATGAGGTGCACCGCTACGGCGTCACCGTCGTCACCTACACCTGGGCGATGTTGCGTGAGGTGCTCGACAGCCCCTCGCTGCACATCGACGCCATCCATCCCATCCGGTTGTTCATCGGATCCGGTATGCCACCGGGGTTGTGGCGCCGCACGCTCGACAGGTTCCAGCCTGCGCGGGTGCTCGAGTTCTACGCCTCGACCGAGGGCAACGTCGTGCTCGCGAACGTCTCCGGTTCGAAGATCGGCTCGAAGGGCCGGCCGTTGCCCGGCAGCGCCGACGTGCGGCTCGCCGCCTACGACGCCGGCGCGGGCCGACTCGTCGAGGACGACCGCGGGTTCGTGCGGGAGGCGCGGGCCGGTGAGGTCGGACTGCTGCTCGGCAAACCCGGGCCCGCCGCCTCGGCGCTCACCGGCGTCATGCGCGGGGTGTTCGAACCGGGCGACGTGTGGGTGCCCACCGACAACCTGTTCCGGCGCGACGCCGACGGCGACTTCTGGCTGCTCGACAGCCGACGGACGGTGATCCCCACCTTCCACGGTCCGGTCTTCACCCAGAGCGTGACCGACGTCCTCGAAGCGATCCCGCGCGTCGACCTCGCCGTCGCCTACGGGATCTCGGTGGGCGGACGCGACATCGCGGTGGCCGCGTGCACGTTGCGGGGCAACCGGGCACCGACGGCGGCAGAGATCACCGCAGCGTTCGACGCGATTGCGCCCGACGAACGGCCGGATCTGGTGCACATCGTGCACGACATCCCCTTGGGGCCGTCCTATCGCCCGGCGGCCGACGGGCTGCGCGAACAGGGATTGCCCGTTCCCACCGTCCGCACCTGGTACCTGAGCCCCGACACGGGGACGTACAAGAGATTCACCAAGGCCGTCGCGCTGGCCTGGAAGGCGGGCACGGCCGGTTCGCCCGCCGGGGCGCGGTAGCCTGGTTCCGGTTCGGTTCCGCCCTTCGAAAGGACATCCGTGGCTGTCGATCCCACGTTGCTGAGCATTCTGGCCTGTCCCGAGGACAAGGGGCCGTTGCTTCTCGTCGACGACGCGGTCCTGTACAACCCCCGCCTGCGGCGGGCGTATCCGATCGAGAACGGCATCCCCGTCCTCCTCGTCGACGAGGCCCGCGAGGTCACCGATGCCGAGCACAACGACTTCACCGCGCGCGGTGTCGCCGGATGGAGTGCAGACTGAGCCGCTGCAGCAGATCCGTTCGCGGCGAGCTCGAGGGACTCGATCCGGTCGAGGCAGCCGCCGCGCTGCTCGGAGCGACCGTCCGGGTAGGGGAGACCACCGTCCTGCTGACCGAGGTCGAGGCCTACGGCGGGCCCGAGGACGGACCGTGGCCGGACCCGGCAGCGCACTCGTATCGAGGACCGACCCCGCGCAATTCCGTCATGTTCGGGCCCGCAGGACATCTGTACGTCTACCGGAGCTACGGCCTGCACTTCTGCGCGAACATCTCCCTCGGTCCCGATGGCACCGCCGCAGCAGTGCTGTTACGGGGCGGTGAGGTCGTCGCCGGAGAACAGGCCGCCCGGGCCCGTCGCACCCCCGGCACGCCGTTCGCCAACCTCGCTCGGGGCCCCGGAAATCTGGCCGCTGCCCTCGGTCTCGACCTGGCCGACAACGGCATCGACGTGGGCGTCTCCGATGCCCGGGTGCGCGTGGAACTTCCGGCAGAGCCGCTGGTCGGCGAGGTCGCACGCGGTCCACGGGTGGGGATCAGCGTCGCCGCCGACAGGCCGTGGCGGTTGTGGATTCCCGGCGCCGTCGGAGTCTCCGCGTACCGGCGCAGCCCACGCGCGCCCGCCGCTCCTCACGGGTGATGGGATGATCGAACGGTGACTGAGCACATCCTCGACGAACTGACCTGGCGCGGTCTCATCGCGCAATCGACCGATCTCGACGCACTTCGAGGCGAACTCGACAAGGGTCCGATCACCCTCTATGCCGGTTTCGATCCGACCGGTCCGAGCCTGCACGCCGGTCACCTCGTACCGCTCCTCGCTCTCAAACGTTTCCAGCGCGCCGGCCACCGGCCCATCGTTCTCGCAGGTGGCGCGACCGGCATGATCGGCGACCCACGGGACGTGGGGGAGCGGACCATGAACTCCGCCGACACCGTCGCCGAGTGGGCCGGACGGATCCGGGGACAGCTCGAACGGTTCGTCGAGTTCGACGACTCTCGGACGGGAGCCGTGGTCGTGAACAACCTCGACTGGACCCGCAATCTGTCGGTGATCGACTTCCTGCGCGACATCGGCAAGCACTTCTCGGTCAACGTGATGCTCGCTCGAGACACAGTCAAGCGCCGGCTCGAAGCCGACGGCATCTCGTACACCGAGTTCAGCTACATGCTGCTGCAGGCGAACGACTACGTGCAGCTCCGCCGCGAGCACGGGTGTGCGCTGCAGGTCGGTGGTTCCGACCAGTGGGGCAACATCATCGCCGGCGTCGAACTCAACCGGCGAACCGACGGCGCGAGCGTGCACGCGCTGACCGTCCCGCTCGTGACCTCCTCGGACGGCAAGAAGTTCGGCAAGTCCACCGGCGGTGGCAGCCTGTGGCTCGACCCCGAGATGACCAGCCCGTACGCCTGGTACCAGTACTTCGTCAACGCGGCCGACGCCGACGTCATGAAGTACCTGCGCTGGTTCACCTTCCTCGACAAGGACGAACTCGCCGAACTCGAGACCGCCACCACGGAGCGTCCGCACGCGCGCGAGGCCCAGAAGCGGCTCGCCGCAGAGATGACGACGCTCGTCCACGGTGCGCACAACACCGCCTCGGTCGAACTGGCCAGTCGCGCACTGTTCGGCCGGGGGGAGCTCGGCGACCTCGACGAGTCCACACTCGCGGCCGCATTGACCGAGGCGTCCGTGACCGAGCTCCACGCCGGCGAACCGGACACGATCGTGGATCTGCTCGTCGCGTCGGGACTGTGCGAGAGCAAGGGCGCTGCACGGCGCACCGTCAAGGAAGGCGGGGCATCGGTCAACAACGTCCGGATCTCCTCGGAGGAGTGGACCGCGCGCGACGGAGAGCTGCTGCACGGCAGCTGGCTCGTCCTGCGCCGGGGCAAGCGGAACTTCGCCGGTGTCCGCGTCGTCCACGACTGATGCTGTTTGCCGACGCTGACGAGCCTCTGACCAGCGGATTTGACGGCTCGTTAGCGTCGGCGTAACTTAGTCGTCGTTCGAGCGACATCGAACAGCCCGCCGGACCGAGAGGTTCGGAAATAGGCATGTTCGATGTCGCATCGATCGGCTCTCACAGAAGAGACGGGGAACGCAACGAGTTTGCGTCCCTGAAATCGGATGTGATAGCTTGGAACGGTTGCCTCGGAGCGGGTCGGACGACAGTCCGGAACGTGACGATGTGCGCGTGTTCTTTGAGAACTCAACAGTGTGCCGATGAATGTCAGTGCCAATATTATTTGGTACTCCGCTCCATCGTTTCGATGGGGTGGGTATTTGCTGATCGTCTCATTCTTCCGTCTGGGATGGTCAGT
>NZ_AJVB01000258.1:0-5545 GCF_000278445.1 Rhodococcus sp. R1101 | reverse complement strand
ACTCTTTCTCCGACTTCCGTTCCGACGACGACGGCATCGTCGCCGCGGCCGACACAGAACGGACCGGGAACAGATCTCGCTCCGGCGTCCGTGACCTTCTCGGAAGGCGGCTAGAAGTACGAACGAACCCGGGCCCGGCAGCACGTGCTGCCGGGCCCGGGTTCGTTCGTGGAAGTGCCGTGATGCGTGGTCCGCGTGGGACGGGGTAGGTCAGGAGTCCATACCGTAGGGATCGACGGGCAGGGCCTCGTTCATGGACGCGTCCGCGTACCCGCGGCAGTAGTCCCAGGTGACGTAGGCGTCGGGAGAAGGGTCGAAGGCCGGCTCGTGCGGTCTGACGGTGCCGTCGACGAGCAACTGGAGCAGGTTGGCTCGCAGCATGTCCCAGTCGTGGTAGTGGTCCTGGTGGCAGTCCTCGCAGCACACCACGAGTCCGCGGACGCCGCGGGGAGCCAGCAGCGCCTCGTAGACGGCCAGGTCTGCGAGGTCCTCTTCCACCGCGAGTCGCTCCGCAGGATCCAGGGGCTGGCCCGGCTCGATCGCGTCCAGTGCTGCGGACGGATCGTCGGGGTCTCCTGCGAACGGGTCCGGTGGGAGTCCGGGAGGCAACTGATCACGCACGACTCCACGGTACGCAGACCGAGGGGGTCTGCGCCAGCGGTCGCCAGGGGACACGCCGTGAAATCACAGGACGTGATGTGACGAACATCGGGGAACAGGGTGGGAGCCGGGCTTGTTCCAGGAACAGATAACATGGACAGGTGCGTGCCGCTCTCCATCCGCCCGTCGGTGCGACGAGCGCGCACAGCCTTCATTCATTCCTGCTGCCGGACGGTTCTCCCGTCCGCTCCCATCGACTGTCACGGAGGGTCCGAACCGCATGAGTAGTACCGGAGGGCGCGTGCACACCGGCGGTGACGACCCGAACAAGGTCGCGATGCTGGGTCTGACCTTCGACGACGTGCTGCTGCTTCCCGCGGCTTCCGACGTCGTCCCGAGTCAGGTCGACACGTCGAGTCAGCTCACCCGTGAGATCCGTCTGCGGATCCCGCTGGTCAGCTCGGCAATGGACACCGTCACCGAGTCCCGCATGGCCATCGCGATGGCGCGGGCCGGCGGCATGGGTGTGCTGCACCGCAACATGCCGGCCGAGGTGCAGGCCGCGCAGGTCGAGACCGTCAAGAGGTCGGAGGCCGGCATGGTCACCGACCCGGTCACCTGCAAGCCGAGCGACACGCTGGCCGAGGTCGACGCGAAGTGCGCGCGATTCCGCATCTCGGGTCTGCCGGTGACCGACGACGCGGGCCAGCTCGTCGGCATCATCACCAACCGCGACATGCGGTTCGAGGTCGACCAGAACCGCCCGGTCGCCGAGGTCATGACGAAGGCCCCGCTCGTCACCGCCCGCGAGGGTGTCACCGCGGAGGCTGCGCTCGGTCTCCTGCGTCGCCACAAGATCGAGAAGCTGCCGATCGTGGACGGGCAGGGCAAGCTCACCGGTCTGATCACCGTCAAGGACTTCGTCAAGACCGAGCAGCACCCCAACGCCACGAAGGACCGCGACGGTCGTCTGCTCGTCGGTGCCGCCGTGGGTGTGGGCGACGACGCCTGGACCCGCGCCATGACGCTGGTCGACGCCGGTGTGGACGTGCTCGTCGTCGACAGCGCACACGGCCATTCGGTCGGCGTGCTGTCCATGATCTCCAAGCTCAAGAGCGAGGTCGGCGACCGCGTGCAGATCATCGGCGGCAATGTCGCCACCCGCGCGGGCACCGAAGCGCTCATCGGCGCGGGGGTGGACGCCGTCAAGGTGGGGATCGGTCCCGGCTCGATCTGCACGACCCGCGTCGTCGCCGGTGTCGGCGCTCCCCAGATCACGGCGATCCTCGAGGCGTCCGCCGTGGCCCGGGCCCACGGCGTGCCGGTCATCGCCGACGGCGGTATGCAGTTCTCCGGCGACGTCGCCAAGGCCCTGGCGGCCGGTGCGTCCACCGCGATGCTCGGTTCGCTGCTCGCCGGCACCACCGAGTCCCCGGGTGAGCTGATCCTGGTCAACGGCAAGCAGTTCAAGAGCTACCGCGGCATGGGTTCGCTCGGCGCGATGCAGAGCCGCGGCGAGGCCAAGTCCTACTCGAAGGACCGCTACTTCCAGGACGACGTGCTCTCCGAGGACAAGCTCGTGCCCGAGGGCATCGAAGGACGCGTGCCGTTCCGCGGCCCGCTGCAGCAGGTCACTCACCAGCTCATCGGCGGTCTGCGCGCAGCGATGGGCTACACCGGCGCGACGACGATCGAGCGGCTGCAGGAGGCGCAGTTCGTGCAGATCACCGCCGCCGGCCTCAAGGAGAGCCACCCGCACGACATCACGATCACCGCCGAGGCACCGAACTACGTGGTCCGGTAGTTTTCGCGTCCGCAGCAGGGTCCCGTTCCGAGTAGGACGGGAGCATCGTCCAAGAGGAGAAAGGGGCGCGCGTGCGCGACCTCGTTGAAATCGGCATGGGTCGCACGGCCCGACGTACGTACGAACTGGGTGACGTGGACATCGTCCCGTCGCGCCGGACGCGTTCGTCGAAGGAGGTGTCGACGGCCTGGCAGATCGACGCCTACCGTTTCGACATCCCGGTGCTGGCCCACCCCACCGATGCGCTGGTGTCGCCCACCTTCGCGATCGAGCTGGGCAAGGCCGGCGGTCTCGGCGTCATCAACGGTGAGGGCCTGTGGGGTCGTCATGCCGATGTCGACGCCGTCGTCTCCCGTCTCGCGGAGGTCGCGAGCACGGATCCGCGCGCGGCCGTCCGCTACCTGCAGGAACTGCACGCGGCTCCGCTGCAGGGCGATCTGCTGGCCGCCGCCGTCGCACAGGTGCGGGATGCGGGTGTCACCACCGCGGTCCGCGTCAGCCCGCAGAACGCGCGCGCGCTCACGCCCGAACTCGTGAAGGCGGGTATCGATCTCCTCGTCGTCCAGGGCACCATCATCTCGGCCGAGCACGTGGCCCACGGTGAGGACGAGCCGCTGAACCTCAAGACGTTCATCTCGGAGCTCGACGTGCCGGTCATCGCCGGTGGTGTCAGCGACCACCGCACCGCGCTGCACCTGATGCGCACGGGTGCGGCCGGTGTCATCGTCGGCTTCGGCTCCACGAAGCAGGCGACCACCACATCCTCCTCGCTCGGCATCGGCATCCCGATGGCCACCGCCATCGCCGACGCCGCTGCGGCCCGGCGCGACTACCTCGACGAGACCGGGGGACGCTACGTCCACGTGCTCGCCGACGGCGACATCGAAACCGCGGGCGACCTCGCGAAGGCCATCGCGTGCGGCGCCGACGCCGTCGTGCTCGGGGCACCGCTGGCCCTCGCCGAGGAGGCGGCCGGCCGGGGCTGGTACTGGCCGTCCGTGGCCGGACATCCGTCGATGCCGCGCGGTGCTGCCGTCCGGATCGCCCAGGACGAACGACCGGGCCTCGGCCGGGTGCTGTTCGGTCCGTCCGACGATCCGTCGGGCTCGCTCAATCTCGTCGGTGGTCTGCGTCGCTCGATGGCGAAGGCCGGATACTCGGACCTGAAGGAATTCCAGAAGGTCGGTCTGTCGGTCCGCGGCTAGAGCGGATTTTCTTCTCGGCACTTCCTGGTGGCCGGTCGCAGCGTCGGACGGCGCGGTGACCGGCCACCGGCGTTCGTGCAATTCTTTTCGTGCAACTTCCCGTAACGGGTAGAGTCGGGTCTGTGCCTGTAGTCACACCGCCGAGGTGCATACTGGCCGGTAACAACTCTCGTCGCTGGAGGTTCCATGGGTAGGCAACGGGTCACGGACTACGACGTCCTGATCGTCGGTTCGGGTTTCGGCGGGAGCGTCACGGCGTTGCGCCTCGTCGAAAAGGGCTACAAGGTCGGCGTTCTCGAGGCCGGTCGCCGCTACGCCGACGCCGACTTCGCGAAGACGAGCTGGGACCTGCGACGCTTCTTGTGGGCTCCGAAATTGGGCTGCTTCGGCATCCAGCGCGTCCACCTGCTGCGCGACTGCCTGATCCTCGCCGGCGCAGGCGTGGGCGGTGGGTCGCTGAACTACGCCAACACCCTCTACAAGCCCCCGATGCCGTTCTTCGAGGACCGTCAGTGGGCCCACATCACCGACTGGCACGACGAACTGAGCCCGTACTACGACCAGGCGAAGCGGATGCTCGGTGTGGTGCAGTACGGCCGGATGACCGACGCCGACAAGGTGATCAAGTCGGTGGCCGACGACATGGGTGTCGGCGACACCTTCATTCAGACGCCCGTGGGCGTGTTCTTCGGCGAACCCGGCCGCACAGTGGCCGACCCCTACTTCGGTGGCGCGGGCCCCGACCGCACCGGTTGCATCGAGTGCGGCGAGTGCATGACGGGATGCCGTCACGGCGCGAAGAACACCCTCGTGAAGAACTACCTGGGTCTCGCCGAGCGGGCGGGAGCCGAGATCCTCCCGTCGACCACCGTCACCGACCTCCGCCAGGCAGCCGACGGCACGTGGGACGTGATCACCGAACGTACCGGCGCCTGGGTCCGCAAGGGGCGGCGCACCTACACGGCCGCGCACGTCGTCCTCGCGGCCGGAACGTGGGGAACGCAGCATCTGCTGCATCATCTCAAGGACACCGGGGCGTTGCCCGAGCTCTCCGACAGGGTCGGCGAACTGACCCGCACCAACTCCGAATCCATCGTCGGCGCAGGCAAGATGAGTGTCGATCCCGATATGAACCTCACCGACGGGGTGGCCATCACCTCCTCGTTCCACCCGACGCCCGACACCCACATCGAACCGGTGCGTTACGGCAAGGGCTCCAACGCGATGGGGCTGCTGCAGACGCTCATGACCGACGGCGACGGGCGGACCCCGCGCTGGGTGAAGTTCCTCGGGGAGGTCGTGAGGAACCCGGTGAAGATGCTCCGGATGCTCTCGGTGCACCGGTGGAGCGAGCGCACCATCATCGCTCTGGTGATGCAGAACCTCGACAACTCCATCACCACCTACACGACCAAAGGTCTGTTCGGTCGGCGCAAGGTGACCAGCAAACAGGGGCACGGACAGCCGAACCCCACGTGGATCCCGGCCGGCAACGAGGCGACGCGCCGCATGGCCGAGAAGATCGACGGTGTCGCAGGCGGAACGTGGGGTGAGATCTTCAACATCCCGCTCACCGCGCACTTCCTCGGCGGCGCGGTGATCGGGTCCGATCCCGAACACGGGGTCATCGATCCCTACCAGCGCGTGTACGGCTATCCGACGCTGAGTGTCGTCGACGGCGCAGCGGTCTCCGCGAACCTCGGTGTGAACCCGTCGCTCACCATCGCGGCGCAAGCCGAACGCGTTGCGGCGTTGTGGCCCAACAAGGGTGAGGACGACCAGCGTCCCGCGCAGGGGCAGCCGTACCGTCGCGTCGCGCCGGTCGAACCGAAGAACCCCGTGGTGCCCGTCGACGCGCCCGGTGCGTTGCGTCTGCCGGTCGTCGGGATCACGCACAGCGGCGTCGCGTAGCGACCAGCAGAGAGACCGGATGAGC
>NZ_AJVB01000257.1:0-5554 GCF_000278445.1 Rhodococcus sp. R1101 | reverse complement strand
TCTGATCGTGGCGCGTCGCGATCGAGGTGTAGGTCACGCCGGGAAGCGTGTCGCCACCCTCGTTGAGAGTGCTGAGCATGCGCGACCCGATCAGCTGCTGCTGCCCGGCCGCGCCGAGATTGCTCCCGCGGAACAGCAACTCGGCCACGGCATCGTTGCCGTTCGTCACGCCGAGCACCGCGAGCACCGTGTACAGCTGCTGCAGGCCGTTGAAGGTGGTGCCGTGATTCGTCGCGCCCAGCATGACGAGGTTCCGGACCCGATTGCGGGAGGGATCCGTCGCGTCCGTCCCACCCTCGAACTTGAGGTACTGACGGGAGACGACACCGCCCTGCGAGTGGCCGACCAGATCCACCTGTTCGGAGCCGGTGTGCTCGCGAACGGCATCGACGAAGGTTCCGAGTTCCACGGCGGACCGTTCGATGTCCGAGACACCCCAGACCGTGCGCTCGGGATCGAAGTACCCCTGCGCGGCGCCGTAGTTCAACGCGTACACGCAGTAGCCGAGCCGTGCTAGTTCGGGAGCGACGTAGACCCACGTGGGGTACATGCCCGTCCCGGTGCCGTGCACGAGCACGACCGGCCGGGGATGCTCCGGCGACGGGACGCAGCCGAGGTCGTTGGCTCCCTCGACCCCCTCACCCATCGTGCTCAACAGGGTCGCGAGGGGGCTCCCCGGAGCGTCTGCCGAGGTGGGCAGGGGAACCGGATCGGGCACGGTGATGGTAGGCGCCGGCTCGGCCGGCGCGGCAGGGGCAGGATCGGCCGCCGATATCGCCGGGGTGGCGAACATCGACGACGCAAGGGCGAGGGCAGCAGTGGCTGTGGCTACGACGCTGCGACGCGCACGGATCATCGGTACTCCTCGACGAACATGGGGATCGTATGTTCGTGCTGGTTGGGGGATCGCCGAGTAGGTTAGCAGCCCGTCGGGGGACGATCCGGGCAGCGGAAGATCAATTCTGTTCGGCCGAGCGCCGGTAACCGACGACGGCGGGGACCACGAAGACCGCCACCATCCCCGCCGACCACGCGACCGTCTTCAGGAAGGGCTCGGCGACAGGCCCTCCCATCGCCAGTGCGCGCATCGTGTCGATCGCGCAGGACATCGGCTGGTTCGCCACGATGGGTTGCAACCAGCTCGGATACGCCATGACCGGCACGAAGCCCGAGTTGAAGAACATGAGCAGGGTGCACAGGATCGAGACGGTCTCGACCAGGGGCGTGCGCCCCGGCAGGGTCGCCAGAGCGGTCACCATCATCGCGAAGCCCAAACCGAAGATCAGGGGGACCACGAGGATGAGCAGGGTGGGACCGAGGCCCTGGGTGAACCGGAAGCCCAGCGCCATGCCGGCGGCGAAGATCACGAGAGAGGTGACGAACACGCGCACCATCTCGGCCGTCAACCGGCCCACGAGCCCCGCCGAACGATGAACGGGCAGCGTGTGGAATCGGCTCAGCAGGCCGGAATCACGTTCGGTGCGCAATCCCACCGCGCTGACCACCGAACCGAACATCGCGCCGACGAGCACGATCATGGGGACGGTGCCGAAGATCGACGAATATCCGGTCGCGGCAGTGATGCTGTCACCGAGCACGATACGGAACATCACGAGCGTCAGCGCCGGATAGACGAGCGCCTGGATCATCGTGGCGGGATCGCGGGCCCACCTCAGCAACAGCCGTCCGCACTGGAGACGGCTGTGCTCCCACAGGGCACCGAGCGAACGCTCGCCGCGGATGCGATCCGGTTCCGGGTAGGCGAAGCCGTGGCCCGGCCCCCGCGACGTCTCGACGGTTCCGCTCATCGCCTCACGCCCGTCTCGTCGCGGCCCATACGGCCCCCGGAATGCAGATCACGGCCAGCCCGATCATCCAGAACAGACTCGGGCGGAAGACCTCCCAGGTCACCCCGTCCTGGGCCATGTCGCGCATCGCGAAGGAGAACTGGGAGATCGGCTGGTTGCGGACGAACGGCCTGATCCACTCGGGGAATCCTTCCTCGGGCACGAAACCGCACGACAGCATCCCGAGGATCAACTGCGGCAGGGTCAGCGCCTGCGCGGTCGCTTCGGGGCTCCGGGACAGACAGCCGATCGCATCGGCGCCCAGGCACAACAGCACGCTGATGATCAGTGCGGTCGCGCAGAACAACACCGCCTGCCCGAGCCCTGCGGAGAAACGGAAACCGATCAGATAACCGAATCCGATCGCGGCCGCCAGGGAGATGACCGATCGCACCGTGCTCGCCGTCATCCGCGACGCCAACGGCGCCGCGGCGGCGACGGGCATCGTCTGCAGGCGGGAGGTCACACCGGTCGTGCCCTCCTGCGCCGCCAGCTGCGCCGCGGAGATGGCGGTGAACGCCATCGACTGCAACACGATGATGGGCATGAGGAACTGCGCGTAGTCGATGCCCTGCAGCTGCATGACGAACTTGAGCGGCAGGTAGAAACCCAGGCCGAAGACGAACGGTGCCAGGACCGCGAGGACCAGCTCGCCGTATCTGGCCATCGTGCGCAGCGAACGGACCGTCAGCACCCACCACTGGTCGAGCGACGACGGGGTGATCCGGCGGTGCGCGCCGCCCCGGCGTGACGGAGGAGCGAACGAGGAGGACTCCGGTGAGCGTGCCACCATCACCTCGTCGGTGCGGGCGGTCACGGTCGTTCCCCCGCCGGCGCAGGTCCCGCTCGCTCGGACGGAGGCGCAGCGGTTCCCTGAGCGAGCGCGGTCGGGTCGGTGTCGGACGCTTCCGGACCACAGTCGTCCGGGGTGGACGCTCCCGGAGCGTGACCGTCCGGAGCGGACGCCGAGTGCCCGGTGAGGCGGAGGAAGACGTCGTCGAGGGAGGGCCGCCGCAGGCCGATGTCGGCGAGCTCGACACCCAGGGGTTCGATACGCCGTAGCACCTCGGTGAGGGTCGCGGCGCCGCCGGGCGCCGGAACGGACACCCGATCCGTCTCGGGGACCGTGCCCTCCCTCGGATCTCGCGGGAGGAGACCGTCGAGTGCCCGGAGGAGCTCGGGTATCGCGCGCGGGTCGACCGGGACGATCTCGCAATGGGCGCCGCCTGCGGACGA
Source organism: Rhodococcus sp. R1101 (assembly GCF_000278445.1). Taxonomy (NCBI): domain Bacteria; kingdom Bacillati; phylum Actinomycetota; class Actinomycetes; order Mycobacteriales; family Nocardiaceae; genus Rhodococcus; species Rhodococcus sp. R1101. The sequence goes on along the minus strand of NZ_AJVB01000257.1, from coordinate 2,471 downwards.
CTTCAACTGGTTCGCGGTGCCCTCAGCGATCACCGTCCCCTTGTCGATGACGATGATGTTGTCGCTCAGCACATCCGCTTCTTCGAGGTACTGCGTCGTCAGCAACACCGTGATGCCCTGCTCCTTGAGTGCCGCCACCAGCGACCACACACCCTGTCGGCTACGCGGGTCGAGTCCGGTGGTGGGCTCGTCGAGGAAGACCACCTTGGGGCGGACCACGAGGCCGCACGCGATGTCGACCCGTCGGCGCATGCCGCCGGAATAGCCCTTCACGGGACGGCGACCGGCGTCGACGAGATCGAACTCCTCGAGCAGTTCGTCCGCTCGTCGCGTGGCGGACTTCTTGTCCAGCCCCATCAGGCGACCGAACAGGATCAGATTCTCGCGACCGGTGAGGGTGTCGTCGAGCGCGGCGAACTGACCGGTCATCATGATCGAACGCCGGACCGCGGCGGCCTCGGTCACCACGTCGTGCCCGGCGACCACGGCGCGACCCGAGGTGGGCCGCAGGAGGGTCGACAGCACCTTGACCATCGTGGTCTTGCCGGCGCCGTTGGGACCGAGAATGCCGAGGACGCGGCCCGGCGGTGCGGAAAAACTGATCCCGTCGAGCGCGCGGACCTCGCCGAAGGACTTGTGGACGTCCTCTACGAGAACTGCCTGGTCGTGATCGCTCACATCACACCCCGCCGTAGATCTCGGTCCCTGTCGGGGACGGGTCGGTCCGTCACCGTCGGAATCGTACCGGGACGCACGGTTCCGGGAGGTGCGGACGGACACGCTCGTCCGCGTCCGCAGGTCAGGACCGGACGCCGAGATCGTCGCGATGATCGACGAGGCGGCGGGCCCGTCGGTGAAGTGCGCGCGCCCGGCGGCTTCGACGTCGTCGCGGCGCAGTGCCTGCAGCAGCCGCTCGTGGGACGCGACCGCCTCCGTTCCCCGACCGCGATCGCGCAGACCCCTCCCGACCCCGGTCCCGTCCCGGCGAATACGATGGAGCGGCTGCGCCGGTACGGACACTGCCGATGAACCCCATCGGTCAGGGTCGATCGCGCAGACCCGACCGCGCGGCGTGCCTTGTGGAGGCGCACATCACGCATCGTCGTGAGTTGAACTCTCGGCCGTGCTCCTGCATACTGGTCGGGTTGCCTTGACCGGGCCATGGATGTTTCGCGGCTCGGATCGGGAAAGACGTGACAGTCGCGGATCGAGCCTCACGGCCTGGTCGCGGCCACATGCAAGACGGAAGCAGTACCCCTGTGTGCTCCTGCGAGCACAGCCGGTTCCGTTCCTTGCGGTGTCGAAGCCCAAGAGTTTCGACACCGGGGAATGAGCGGCGGGCCGACACGCCCGACCGCGTGGGCCGGAGAACAATGACAGATGAACAGCGGCAAGCGGATCGGATGCGTCCGGCTCGCACTGTGTTTCGAGTGCTGTTCTCGGTCGCCGTTCCTCGGGGAACTGTGCAGACGAGGTGGTTTCCGGCTCCGCCGGGGATCACGAAACGCGGCAAGAAAAGGACACTAAGCGTGGCGGGACAGAAGATCCGCATCAGGCTCAAGGCCTATGACCACGAGGCGATCGACGCATCTGCGCGCAAGATCGTCGAGACGGTGACCCGTACGGGTGCCCGCGTGGTCGGCCCGGTGCCGTTGCCCACTGAAAAGAACGTGTACTGCGTCATCCGCTCGCCGCACAAGTACAAGGACTCGCGCGAGCACTTCGAGATGCGGACGCACAAGCGGCTCATCGACATCCTCGACCCGACGCCGAAGACCGTCGACGCGCTCATGCGCATCGATCTCCCGGCAAGCGTCGACGTCAACATTCAGTGACATTCGATTACAGCGAGCTTGTGAAAGACGCAGCGGAGACAACACATGACTAACCAGATCAAGGGAATCCTGGGCACCAAGCTCGGCATGACCCAGGTCTTCGACGAGAACAACCGGGTCGTCCCGGTGACCGTCGTCAAGGCCGGACCGAACGTGGTCACGCAGATCCGTACCGAGGAGCGCGACGGCTACAACGCCGTGCAGCTCGCCTACGGTGCCATCGCGCCGCGCAAGGTCAACAAGCCGGTTCGCGGCCAGTTCGACAAGGCCGGCGTCACGCCGCGCCGTCACCTGGTCGAGTTCCGTGTCGAGGACGCCTCCGAGTACGAGGTCGGCCAGGAACTCACCGCGGAGGTCTTCGAGGACGGCGCCTACGTCGACGTCACCGGAACTTCCAAGGGCAAGGGCTTCGCCGGCACCATGAAGCGTCACGGCTTCGCCGGCCAGGGCGCGTCGCACGGTACGCAGGCCGTGCACCGTCGTCCGGGTTCCATCGGTGGCTGCGCCACCCCGGGCCGCGTGTTCAAGGGCACGCGCATGTCCGGCCGTATGGGCTCCGACCGCATCACGACGCAGAACCTCTCGGTCCACAAGGTGGACGCCGAGAACGGGCTGCTGCTGATCAAGGGCGCGATC
>NZ_AJVB01000256.1:0-5554 GCF_000278445.1 Rhodococcus sp. R1101 | reverse complement strand
GAGCACGGATCGGACGGCGTCGAGACGCTCGGGTAGATCGTCGGGGGACGGTATGCGGAACGGGATACGCGCGTCGCGGATCTTTCGCTTGGCGCGCGAGATCCGTTGTCCCATGGTCGGTTCCGGAACCAGGAAAGCGCGGGCGATCTGCGCCGTGGTCAACCCGCAGAGCAGGCGCAGCGTCAGGGCGACACGTGACTCCGGCGCGAGCGCCGGATGGCAGCAGGTGAAGATCAGCCGGAGCCGGTCGTCGGGAATCTCGGGAGAGGCGACCGCCTCGGGGTCGAGTGCCGCGCCGGACGCCGGGTGGAGCAGATCCGCCTCGGCGTGCTTGACCGAACGTGCCGTCTCCCGTCGTGCCCTGTCGATCGCCCGGCGACGGGCGGTGGTGATGATCCATCCGGCCGGACTCGGCGGGATCCCCTCCGTCGGCCACCGCTCGGCGGCAGTCGAGAAGGCATCCTGTACCGCGTCTTCGGCGACATCGATGTCGCCGAAGACGCGGTACAGGACGGCGACCGCCCGACCGTACTCCTCGCGGAAGACGCGTTCGATGTCTGCGGTGGACGGATCGGTCATCGCTGTATGCGCGTCATCCGGCGCAGGAACCGAAGGCCAGCGGCCGTACCTCGACGGGCAGCGTGGTGGCCTCCGCGAGACCGCGTGCCCACCTCAGCGCCTCGTCCAGGTCGGGCACGTCGAGGATGTCGAAGCCACCGAGGTGCTCCTTGCCCTCGATGTACGGACCGTCGGTCGTCACCACGCGCCCCTCGTCGGTACGCACGACCGTGGCGGTGTCCGGTGGGTGCAACCCACCGGAGAACACCCAGATGCCCGCCTCCCGGATCTCGTTCTGCCAGGCCTCGACCTTCTTCATGATCGGTTCGAGGAACTCCGGAGACGGCGGCTCACCGTCCGGTTGGTAGATGCTCAGCAGGTACTGCGCCATGTCGGGGTCCTTCCCTCGACGGCCGGCGGATCCGGCCTCTCATCCTCCATACGAACGGTAAGGCGCGGATTCGACACCTGGCACGGAAAAGACCGTCGGTCCGGCCGGCCGCCCTCGCACGTGGTCGGTATGGGACCCCTCGTCCGCATCCATGGATGAAGACGGTGCGGATCGCCACGACCCCGGGGCCGCGCGGGTCCTCAGGCCGGATGCGGAGAATTCATGTCCAGCCCGACGGCGCGGGCCATCGCCGCGCGCGGGGCGGGCAGTCCGGTGAACTGTTCGACCTGCCCGAAGGCCTGGTTCAGGAGCATGTGCAGACCGCTGACGACGCGGCCCCCACGTGCCTCGGCTGCCTTCGCCAGGGGCGTGGGCCAGGGATCGTAGATCGCGTCGAGGATGCAGGGCGCGTGCGCGAGCGTCTCCGCGTACGGTGCCGCCGCGGGCGCGGGCACGGTGCTCACGAGCGCACCGGCCTCGGCGCAGACCCGGGCGAGTTCCGGCGCGTCGAACGACAGCCATCGGGCCTCGATGTCGTCCCCGAGGCAGTCGAACGTTGCGCGGGCCTTCTCCTCGGAACGCGCGACGACGATCACCGAACGCACACCGAGGTCGGTGAGCCCGACCAGCGCCGGTCGCGCGGTGCCACCCGATCCGGCGACGACCGCCGCCGCATCGGACAGATCGCCGACCCCGGCCGACCGCAATGCCCCCGACACACCGTCGACGTCGGTGCAGTCGGCCCGCCACCCGTTCTCGATACGGACGAGGGTATTCGCCGAACCGATCGTCACAGCCCGCTCGGTGCGTTCGGTGGCGAATTCGAGTGCCGCGAACTTGCCGGGCATCGTGACGGACAGGCCGACCCATTCCTCACCGAGTGAGGACACGAGTCCCGGCAGCTGCTCACCGGTGCATTCGACGCGTTCGTAGGTCCACTCGGCCAGCCCGAGTGCCCGGTACGCCGCGAGATGCAGCAGGGGCGACTTCGAGTGCGCGATGGGTTTCCCGAGGACCGCCGCCCTCCGGACACCCGACCTCGGATCAGCGGCCACTGTCGAGGATCCCGCTCGCGAGTGCCAACTCGGTGTTCTGCAGGTGCTCCTCGTAGGAGTTCGCGAAGAGCGTGGTGCCCTTGTCGTCGATCGTCACGAAGTAGATCCATTCCCCCGGTTCCGGGTTCTCCATCGCCTGCAACGCGCCGATACTCGGCGAGGAGATGGGCGTCGCCGGCAGACCGACCTTCGCGTAGGTGTTCCAGGGGGTCACCCGGCCGCGGTCGGCGTCGGTGGTCGCGAGTTCGGTCTCGTCGAGTTCGTAGTTGACCGTCGAGTCGAACTGGAGCATCTGATCGATCTCGAGCCTGTTGAGGATCACGCGGGCGACCTTCGCGAAATCCTGTGGCAGTGCCTCGCGTTCGACCAGCGACGCGGAGATGAGCATCTCGTAGGGGGTCAGGCCCACCCGCGCGGCCGCATCGGTGATCCCGGTGGAGTCGTAGCTCGTAGCACTCTCCGAGACCAGGCGGGCAAGGATCTCGACGGGTTCGGCAGTGGGATCGAAATCCCAGCTGCCTGCGGCGATGAGGCCCTCGAGCTGTCGTCGCCTGTCGGGCACGTTCGCCACCGCATCGCGCGCCCATTCGGGAACGCCGAGGGCCTGCAGATCCGGGGTGGATCCGGCCACGTCGAGTTCCTCGTAGGTGATGCAGTTCTCGGCGGCGGCGTCGCCGTGGCAGCTCGCCTCGGCGATGAGTGTGTAGATGCCCTTGCGAACGGCGCCCGTGTTGACGTCGCGGATGTCGTGCAGCTGACGTCCCTCGGAGATGACGAGCGCCCCCACCCGGCTGGCCGGGTCGACGAGCGCCGCGACGGCGTCGACGGCGGGAATGTTGGTGGGCACCTGATAGAAGCCGGGATGCAGGGAGTTCATCCCCGAGTTCTGCACGGCCGCTTCGTAGAAGGCGGCGGAACTCGCCACGACGCCCTTGTCGACGAATTCGCTGCCGATCTCCCCGGCGGTGTCGCCCGGGGCGACCTGGACGACGACGGCGGGACCGGCGGGTCCGGTGAAGTCGGGTGGGAGATCGGGGCCGAGGAGCCGATCGTAGGCGAGGTAACCGCCACCTGCTACGACGAGCAGGAGAATCGCCGCGGCGAGCGCCCCGACGACCCGTCCACGTCTCTTGCGCTTGTGCGCCTTCGGATCGCGGCGCGCGGGATGATCCGAACCGCCGACCGCGGCAGGCACCGCGCGCTGTTCGGCGGTGTCGTCGTCGGCGTCGTCCGCATCGTCGTCGACGTAGTCGGCATAGTCGTCGCGCCGATCGGTGTCCCGGTAATCGTCGCGTGCGGCGTAGGAGTAGCCGCCCGGATACTCGTCGTCGAGGTGTCCGCCGTCGTCGTAACTCCGCTCGCCGTAACCCTGCCCGCCGTAGTCCTGGTCCGCATAATCGTCGTCGGCGTATCCCTGTTCGGGACGACCGGCCGTGGCATGCGGGTGGTACCCCGGGGTGCCTGACGGTGGACCGTCGACCGTGCCCGGCGGTGGGCCGTCGAACGCCCCCGGACCGAAGTTCAGGACCGTGGTCTCGTGGTCGTCCGGACCAGGACGACCGGCGCTCGGCGCCCCGCCGGAGTGGCCTTCACCGTACGGATCACCGGCGTGGGGATCGTGCCCGTACGCATCGCGCGCGTAGGGGTCGGGTGCGTACGGGTCGTCGTACCGGTAACCCCGGTCGGACCGCTGCGGGTCAGCGGGTCCGGTGCGATCGACCGGAGGTTGCGTGTACCCACCGGCATAGGGATCTGCGAACAGATCCTCCCGCCCGTTCTCCGAATGGTCGTCGTGTCGTCCGTGCCGGCTCACCGGCTGCCCCCCGCGTCACGCCCCGACTCGTTCACTACCGAACTCCGCTCGTCCAACCAACCCTGCAAGATGGCCACGGCGGCAGCCTGGTCGATGACCGGCCGCGCGCCTCGCGCACTCACCCCGCTCTCGCGGAGGGCGCGCGCCGCAGTGACCGTCGTGAAACGTTCGTCGGCCAGGCGCACGGGAACGTCGGGTAGGGCACGGCGAAGTCGACGCGCGAAGTCGCTCGCCAGTTTCGCAGCCTTGCCGGGCTCACCGCGCAGTGTCTGCGGCAGCCCGACGATAACCTCAACAGCCTCGTATTCCCTAACGATCTCGATGATGCGCCGGATATCGGGTGCGTCGGGTCCGCGTTCCTTGGACCGCGGCACCGTCTCGACCGGGGTGGCGAGGATGCCGTCGGGGTCGCTGGAGGCGACCCCGATCCGGACGCTGCCGACGTCGACTGCGATGCGGCGACCACGGCCGGGATCGTCCGCTCCGGGGCGATCGGGGCGCGGCGGTTCGGCCACGCTCAGCCGGCCAGCTCGCTCAGGCGGGCACGGAAGGCGTCGAGTGCGGCCGGGATACCGGCCGGATCCGACCCTGCGCCCTGAGCCATGTCGGGCTTGCCGCCACCGCGACCACCGATCGCGGGACCGAAGCTCGCGACGAGGTCGCCTGCCTTGATGCCCTTCTCCTGCGCAGCCTTGGTGGTGGCCACGACGAAGGGCACCTTGCCGCCGGCGTTGCCGAGCAGCAGCACCACGGCGGGCTCGGTGCCGAGCCGCCCACGGACGTCGGATGCGAGTGTGCGCAGGTCGTTGCCGGCGACACCCTCCGGGGCGGCCTCGGCCACGACGAGTACGTCGCCGACGCGCTGCGCCTTGCCCGCATACGTTCCGGCTGCAGCGGCGACGTTCGCGGCACGGGTCTTCTCGAGTTCCTTCTCTGCGGCCTTGAGCCGGTCGAGCAGGGCCTCGACGCGTCCGGGCACCTCCTCGGAGGGGACCTTGAGGGTGGAGGACAGGCCCGCGAGGAGCGCGCGTTCCTTCGCCAGATGACGGTAGGAATCGAGACCGACGTATGCCTCCACTCGGCGGATGCCGGACCCGACGGACTGCTCGCCGAGGAGGGTCACGGTGCCGACGTGCGAGGAGTGCTGCACGTGTGTGCCACCGCACAGCTCCATCGAGAACGGACCGCCGATCTCGACGACGCGGACCTCGTCGCCGTAGTTCTCGCCGAACAGGGCCATCGCGCCCATCTTCTTGGCCTTGTCGAGGTCGGTGACGAACGTGTTGACCGGGTAGTTCGCCGCGACGGCCTCGTTGGTGACGCCTTCGATGTCCTGCTTCTGCTGCTCGGACAGCGCGCCGGGCCACGAGAAGTCGAACCGCAGGTAGCCGGGCTTGTTGAGCGAGCCGGCCTGCACGGCGTTGGGGCCGAGCACCTCGCGTAGCGCGGCGTGGACCAGGTGGGTGCCGGAGTGGCCCTGGGTGGCGCCCTTGCGCCACTCGGGATCGACCTGCACGAGGACGGCGTCGCCTTCGACGACCTGGCCCTCGAGCACGGTGACCTTGTGTGTCCACAGCTGCTTGGCGATCTTCTGGACGTCGTCGACCTTGATCCTCAGACCCGGGCCGGTGATGCTGCCGATGTCGGCGATCTGACCGCCGGACTCCGCGTAGAGGGGGCTGCGGTCGAGGATCAGCTCGACCTGCTGGCCCGCGCTTGCGGCGTGCAGCCGCTCGC
>NZ_AJVB01000255.1:0-5569 GCF_000278445.1 Rhodococcus sp. R1101 | reverse complement strand
GTTGAGAAGCACGGCATCACGTACAGGGCCCTTGTCCCCCGCCAGGACGGCCCGCGCGATCGCCGCGTTCTCTGCGGCATCGCCACCACGGAGCGCCTCGAGCGGAACCCGGTCGATACCGAGATCGCGCGGATCGAGTGTCACGACCCGGACCTTCCCGCCGTGGACGATGTGCACGCGCGACGTCGTGGAGGTGGTCAGTTCGTCGAGTCCGTCGTCGCCGCGCACGACGAGCGCCGAGTTGCCGCGCTGCGCGAGCACGCCCGCGACGGTCGGGACGAGCGGTTCGAAGGCGCACCCGATCAGACCGGCACCCGGCCGGGCCGGATTGGTGAGTGGACCGAGGACGTTGAAGACCGTCGGAATCCCGATCTGCTTGCGCGGTGCGGCCGCGAATCGCAGCGCCGGGTGGTAGACGGGCGCGAAGCAGAATCCGATCCCGGCTTCGGCGACCGAATGGGCCACCTCGTCGGGCCCCAGGTCGATGTGCACGCCGAGAGCCTCGAGCACGTCGGCGCCTCCGCTCTTGGAGGAGGCGGCACGGTTGCCGTGCTTGACGACCCGGATGCCCGCCGCGGCCACGACGAGCGAGGCCATCGTCGAGATGTTGACGGTGTTCGCGCGGTCGCCACCGGTGCCCACGATGTCGACGACGTCGCTGTCGACCGGAACGAGCCGGGCGTAGTCGAGCATCGTGTCGGCGAGTGCCCGCACCTCGTCGGGGGTCTCGCCCTTCATCTTCAGCGCGACACCGAATGCTGCGATCTGGGCCGGCGTGGCGTTGTCGGAGAAGATCTCGCTCATCGCCCATCGCGCCTCGTCGGCCGACAGGTTCCGTCCGGCGGTGAGCGCTCCCAGCACGGAGGGCCAGTTCCGGGTCACCTCGTCCGCGTCTCGCGTCGCGTTCATCGCACCTGCCCTCGCCGCATCTCGCTCCTCACCGGGCACCGGCGTGCCCTCTTCCGACCGGTCAGCTTAGCCAGCGGAGTCCTGCGGTTGCAGGGCGTCCCACCCCAGGGCCGTTCCGCCGAGCCGCTGCGCGAGCGAGGCCATGCGCGACTTCTCCTGCGCACAGTGCAGGGCGTCGAGGATCTGGACGCGCTGCAGAATCACGGAAGCACCGTCCACGGCCGTGGGCGGGACGTCCCCGTCGCCGGTCCCGGCCACGACGTAGCCGTCCTGGCCGGCCAGCTCCGCGGCCCGGTCCACCGCGTCCGCGGGCAACGCCAGGTGATGCCGGAGAACGGCCTCGTCCTCGGACCGCCACGACGGGCTCGTCCCGGCCCCGCGATCCAGCGCCGTGGAACAGGCTTCGGCGTCGTCGAAGGACGAGACGACCACGACAAGGTCGGCGCGGTTCGCGTCGAGCGGCTCGGCGCTCCGCCCCACCAGGGAGCGCAGCCATCCCCGAAGACCCTTTCCGGTACTCATGCACTCACGATCCCACGTGACCTTCCCGACCCTCGGAATTGCTCCGTGCGGCAACCTCCCGAGTGCCTGTCACCGCGCACCCACCTGGTGAAATTCGGGTTCGAGACCTGCACTGACGCGCCGATTTCGGCCCCGATTGCCCAAGACGTACTACGACGGGTCATACTAGCCAGCGTGACGAGCGCAGTAGGGACTTCAGGATCTGCAATCACACAGCGCGTGCACTCGTTGAACCGGCCCAACCTGGTCAGCGTCGGCACCATCGTGTGGTTGTCCAGTGAGCTCATGTTTTTCGCAGGGCTCTTCGCCATGTACTTCGTGGCACGGGCACAGGCCCCGGAGGGCATGTGGCCGCCCCCGCCCACCCACTTGAACCTGTGGTTGGCGGTACCGATCACCGCGGTGCTGATCGCTTCCTCCTTCACCTGCCAGCTGGGCGTCTTCGCCGCCGAGCGCGGCGACGTCTTCGGCCTGCGACGGTGGTACATCGTCACCCTCGCCATGGGCACCTTCTTCGTGCTCGGCCAGGGCTACGAGTACATCACCCTGGTGAAGGACGGCACGACCATCCCGGGCAGCGTGTACGGCTCGGTGTTCTACATGACCACCGGCTTCCACGGCCTGCACGTCATCGGCGGCCTGATCGCATTCGTGTTCCTGTTGTTCCGCACGAAGGTCAGCAAGTTCACGCCCGCACAGGCCACTGCAGCCATCGTCGTTTCGTATTACTGGCACTTCGTCGACATCGTTTGGATCGCGCTGTTTGCCACGATTTATTTCATCCGTTAGCCAGCTGAACGCCCAGGCAGCCCCCTGACGTCCAGTCCGTCCCGACATAAAAAAAGGGATACAGATGAGTTCATCCCCACCTCTCGCCTCCGAGGGTGACATGCCCGGTCGATCCTCTGCAGCCGATGCTGCGAAGTCCCGCCGCCAGCGCAAGATGCGCCGGCGCGTCACCGGAGCGTTGGTCCTCGCGCTCGGTCTCCTCAGCGCAGGCTTCATCGCCTCCGCGCTGACGCCTGCCCCGCAGGTGGCCACGGCGCAGGACGACCGGAGCGCTCTGATCCGCGAGGGTCAGCAGCTCTACGAGACCTCCTGCGTGACCTGCCACGGCGTCAACCTCCAGGGTGTCCAGGACCGCGGTCCCACCCTCATCGGCGTCGGCGAGGCCGCCGTCTACTTCCAGGTCTCCTCGGGCCGCATGCCGATGATGCGCAACGAGGCCCAGGCCCTGCGCAAGGACCCGAAGTTCGACGCCGCGCAGACCGACGCGCTCGGCGCGTACATCCAGGCCAACGGTGGAGGCCCGACGGTCATCCGCGACGAGAACGGCGAGATCGCCCAGTCGTCGCTGCGCGGCAACGACATCGGACGCGGTTCGGAGCTCTTCCGCCAGAACTGCGCGTCGTGCCACAACTTCACCGGACGCGGCGGCGCGCTGTCGTCCGGCAAGTTCGCACCGAACCTGGATCCGGCCAGCGAGCAGCAGATCTACACCGCGATGCTCACCGGCCCCCAGAACATGCCGAAGTTCTCCGACCGTCAGCTGACGGTCGAGGAGAAGCAGGACATCATCGCGTACATCAAGTCCGCAAGTGAGACGAGGGACCCGGGTGGCTACGGGCTCGGCGGCTTCGGCCCCGGTGCCGAAGGGCCGACCATGTGGGTCGTCGGCATCGTCGCCGTCGTCGGCGCTGCGCTGTGGATCGGAGCAAGGTCATGAGTGGCGGCGAAACGCCGAACAAGCACACGGTCGAAGATCTCGACCGGATGAGCCGGGACGACCTCGTCACGCTCGGAACCAACCTCGACGGCGTCGACGTCGCGTTCCGCAAGGACCGGTGGCCCGTCGAGGGCACCCGCGCCGAGAAGCGGGCCGAGCGCAACGTCGCCTTCTGGTTCGCCCTCGCAGGCATCTCGGGTCTCGCGTTCATCGCGATCTACCTGTTCTGGCCGTGGGAGTACCAGGGCATCGGCGAGGAGAACTACGGCTGGTACAGCCTCTACACCCCGATGCTCGGACTGACCCTCGGTCTGTCGATCCTCGGTATCGGTGTCGGCGCGGTGCAGTTCACCAAGAAGTTCATCCCCGAAGAGGTGTCGATCCAGGATCGGCACGACGGCGGATCCTCCGAGGTCGATCGCAAGACGATCGTCGCCGAGCTCTCCGATTCGCTCGACACGTCGACCCTGCCGCGTCGCAAGCTGATCAAGCGCACTGCCATCTTCGGTGGCGGCGCGCTCGGCCTGGGCCTGATCATGCCGCTCGGTGGCCTGATCAAGAACCCGTGGGCCGAGGGCGACGAGTCGTCGCTGTGGGTGTCGGGCTGGACCCCGCGCTACCCCGGCGAGACGATCTACCTGCGTCGTGACACCGGCCGTCCCCAGGACATCGTCCTCGTGCGCCCGGAGGACCTCGACGCCGGCGGCATGGAGACGGTCTTCCCGTTCCGCGAGTCCGATCGAGGAGACGATCACGCCCTGCTGCAGAGCCTGCGCGGCATCCGCAACGCCGTCATGCTCATCCGTCTGCGCACCGAGGACACCGAGCGTGTCGTCAAGCGCAAGGGCCAGGAGAGCTTCAACTACGGCGACTACTTCGCGTACTCGAAGATCTGCACGCATCTCGGCTGCCCGACCTCGCTCTACGAGCAGCAGACGCACCGCATCCTGTGCCCGTGCCATCAGTCGCAGTTCGATGCACTGGAGTACGGCAAGCCGATTTTCGGTCCCGCTGCTCGCGCACTGCCGCAGCTTCCGATTACAGTGAACGAAGAGGGCTTCCTGGTCGCCAACGGCGACTTCATCGAGGCACTCGGTCCGGCATTCTGGGAGCGTCGCCCGTGAGTACTGCAACCCCGTCCCGCGCCGCACAGATCGGCGAGAATCTCGATTCTCGCTACCATCTGTCCGCCGGCATCCGCCGCCAGATCAACAAGGTGTTCCCCACCCACTGGTCCTTCCTCCTGGGTGAGATCGCGCTCTACAGCTTCATCATCCTGTTGATCTCTGGTGTCTTCCTGACCCTGTTCTTCGATCCGTCGATGGCGCACGTCGTCTACGACGGTGTCTACACGCCGCTGCGCGGTGTGGGTATGTCCCGTGCCTACGAGACGACCCTGAACCTCTCCTTCGAGGTCCGCGGTGGTCTGTTCGTGCGACAGATCCACCACTGGGCAGCCCTGATGTTCGCCGCGTCGATCGTCGTCCACCTGCTCCGCGTGTTCTTCACCGGTGCATTCCGGCGCCCGCGCGAAGCCAACTGGGTGATCGGCTCCCTGCTGCTCATCCTGGCGATGTTCGAGGGCTTCTTCGGCTACTCGCTTCCCGACGACCTGCTCTCCGGTACCGGCCTCCGCGCCGCGTTCTCCGGCATCACGCTGTCGATCCCGATCATCGGCTCGTGGATGCACTGGGCGATCTTCGGTGGCGACTTCCCGGGTGAGCTGATCATCCCGCGCTTCTACGTGCTGCACGTGCTGCTCGTCCCGGGCATCATCCTGGCCCTGATCGCCGCGCACCTCGCGCTGGTCTGGTACCAGAAGCACACGCAGTTCCCCGGCCCCGGCCGCACGGAGCAGAACGTCGTGGGTGTTCGTATCCTCCCGGTCTTCGCCGTCAAGTCGGGTGCCTTCTTCGCGATGACCTTCGCGGTCCTCGCCCTGATGTCCGGCCTGCTGCAGATCAACCCGGTCTGGAACATCGGCCCGTACAACCCGTCGCAGGTCTCCGCCGGTTCCCAGCCCGACATCTACATGATGTGGACGGACGGCATGGCGCGTATCTGGCCGGCCTGGGAGCTGTACCTGTTCAACCGGTACACGATCCCGCAGCCGTTCTGGATCGCGTTGATCATGGGCCTCGTGTTCGTCGTTCTCACGGTCTACCCGTGGATCGAGAAGAAGTTCACGAAGGACGACGCGCACCACAACCTGCTGCAGCGTCCGCGCGACGTGCCGGTCCGTACCGGGCTCGGGTTCATGGCCCTGGCGTTCTACGCCGTCGCCACGATCATGTGCGTCAACGACATCATCGCGTACAAGTTCGATATCTCGATCAACGCGACGACCTGGATGGGCCGTATCGGTCTGGTCCTGCTCCCGCCGCTCGCCTACTACATCGCGTACCGGTTCTG
>NZ_AJVB01000254.1:0-5575 GCF_000278445.1 Rhodococcus sp. R1101 | reverse complement strand
CGCGGGCGAGCCGGTGCCGGTCGCCGATGTCGCCGCGGGTTTCCAGGAGGCGGTGGCGGACGTGCTCACCATGAAGGCGGTACGGGCCGCGCAGGATCTCGGTGTCGACACGCTCGTCCTCGGTGGTGGAGCGACAGCCAACAGCCGGCTGCGCGAACTCGCCGAGGAGCGTTGTGCCGCCGCCGGGATCACCCTGAGGGTGCCCCGGCCGAAGCTGTGCACCGACAACGGCGTCATGATCGCGTCGCTGGGTGCGCACCTCATCGCTGCGGGCGCGCAGCCCTCCTCGCTGGGAGCCGCGACGGATCCGGGTCTGTCGGTGTCGGTCTCGCAGGTGGTGGCCTGAGCCTTCCGATCGGGTCGTCCGGGCTCAGGCGGGGGCGATCTCCGAGGTACCTGCTCCTGTCGTGGTCTCCGCTGACGTGCTCTCCTCCGTGACCGACGCGATCGTCGAGGACGGCGACGCACCGGTGAGGGACGGGGCCGGCGACTCGGCCGGTGACGTGCTCGACGGTGGCGTCGGGCTCACCCCGGTCCCCGGTTCGGTGGTCTCCGGATCGGTGGGAGGCGGGCTGGGGGTTGCCGGCGGAGTGCTCGGTTCGGTAGTGACCGGGGCCGGGGTGACCGGAGCTGTCGTGTCGGGGGCCGAGGTGTCGGGTGCCGTCGTATCCGGGCTCGGCGTGGTCTCGGAATCCGGCGTCGTCGACGGCCGCGTGGTGTCGAATCCCTCCCCCGGGGACAATCCGGGTGTCGGCACCTGATCGATCGGCGTGGGCGTCACGGTGGTGCTCGGCGACTGGGGCACGGTGGGCCACGTCTCGCGGGTGGCCGGAGCGGTGTGCTCGACGGTCGGCAGCGGCCACGGGACCGTCGTCGGCGCGAGGATGTCCTCGGCGTCGCGGGACGTCACGGGTTCGGGCGGCGGGTCGTGGGACGGGATGCCCGTCTCACTCGGGCCGGCCTCCTGTGTAGGAACGGCTCCGCTGGTGAAGCGCGGCGACACCCGGGCATCGGTGCTCTCGCGGCCGGTGAAGTGCTGGGTGGCGAAACCGGCCATGATCGCGCTGAGTACCAGCAGCCCGGCGACCGCGCCGGAGACGCGCCCCGAGGATCTGTTTCCGGTGTTCGGCAGTGCGCCGACCACGGCGTATCCGGTGGAGGAGGGGGAGTCGCCCGACAGTGCCGCGCCGATCGCGGCGGCCGCTGCCGGCTCGGGGACGGTGATGATCTCGCCGTCGAAATCCGCCGAGACGGCTGCGGCGAGCGCGGGGGAGGCGGCTGCACCGCCGACGAGTGCCATCGTGTCGGGCACCGGATCGGTGCTCGAGCAGATGCGCCGAGTGAAGACTGCGGCCTCGGCCGCGAGTTCGGCGGTCAGTTCGTCCAGTTCCGCGCGGGTGAGGGTGACGGACGCGTCGGGGCCGGCCTCGGCGATGTCGATGCGGGTCGACGCCGCGGTGGCGAGAGCCTCCTGGGCGCCCTGGCACCGGGCGGCGAGCAGTTCGGGGTCGATCTGCCGACGGGTGCGCATCCGTTCGGTGGCGTTGCGGACGTGATCGAGAACACGGGTGGCCAGGGCGTCGCCGCCGACGGTCTCGGTGCGTGCGGACCGCAGCAGGGTGCCGGTCTCCCGATCGAGAATGGAGACGGTCGTGCCGGTGGCTCCCATGTCGACGAGCGCGATCGCGCCGGGTTCGCGACGGACCCCCACGGTGTAGAGGTATTCGAGTGCGGCGGTGGTCTCCGGAACGAGGCGGACCATGTGGCCCGTCCGCTCCGCAGCCATGCGGATCTCGGTCGCCTGTTCCTCGGTGCGGTATGCGACGGTGACGGTGTCGGGGGTACCCGACCCCCGGGAGGACGTGAGTGAGACGGCGTCGAAGACGAGATCGCCGAGATCGCGGCCGGGCTGGGATTCGGCGGCGAGTCTGCGGAATTCCGTTGTGGGCGCGGTTGCAGCGTCGACGCGCAGGGCCGAGCCGACGCCGGAGGCGCCGACAGAGATGCCGAGCGACGTGGGCATTGTTCACCTTCCGTGCGTGATCGACGACCAGGCGGTCGGCGCCCTACCTCAGCTGAGGTCACCGAACGATCACGCTCATCGGTTTCCGTTATTCAACCGTAACATAGCGCCGGGTTTCGTGCAGGTCGGCGTGTTTGCACCCGTTGCCCTTGAGCGCTGGCACTCGCGTGTATAGAGTGCTAGTGACACCGAGCGCCGGCCCGGCACCCGCGACGACGGGACGCGTGCGGAGTCACCGTGATGACTGAACACACCCGTGTTCGAGAACAACGATTCTCGGACCCCAATACCCCTGAAAGTGGAGGGCTCATCGTGGCGAGCGTGAACATCAAGCCGCTCGAGGACAAGATCCTCGTCCAGGCCAACGAGGCCGAGACGACGACTGCCTCCGGCCTGGTCATCCCGGACACGGCGAAGGAGAAGCCCCAGGAGGGCACCGTCGTCGCCGTCGGCCCCGGCCGCTGGGACGAAGATGGCGACAAGCGCATCCCGCTCGACGTCAAGGAAGGCGACGTCGTCATCTACAGCAAGTACGGCGGAACCGAGATCAAGTACGCCGGTGAGGAGTACCTGATCCTGTCTGCGCGCGACGTCCTGGCTGTCGTCGCCAAGTAGGCCGCTTGCATTCCGCCCCGGTGTCCCGTTTCGGACCCGGGGCGGAATACGTTGGGGAACATCCGAGTCCAGGAGTAGTCGCAGAACATGTCCAAGCAAATCGAGTTCAACGAGACCGCGCGGCGGGCTCTCGAGCGCGGCGTCGACCAGCTGGCCGACGCCGTCAAGGTGACGCTCGGCCCGCGTGGCCGGCACGTCGTGCTCGCCAAGGCCTTCGGTGGTCCCACCGTCACGAACGACGGTGTGAGCATCGCCCGGGAGATCGAGCTGGAGGATCCTTTCGAGAACCTCGGCGCCCAGCTCGTCAAGAGTGTCGCGACCAAGACCAACGACGTTGCGGGTGACGGCACCACCACCGCCACCGTTCTGGCGCAGGCACTGGTCAAGGCCGGCCTGAAGAACGTTGCCGCAGGCGCCAATCCGATCTCGCTCGGAGCCGGTATCGCCCAGGGGGCGGACAAGGTGAGCGAGGCCCTGCTCGCGGCCGCCACCCCCGTCGAGGGCAAGACCGCCATCGCGCAGGTCGCCACCGTGTCCTCGCGCGACGAGGAGATCGGCGAGATGGTCGGCGAGGCGCTGACCCGAGTCGGGAAGAACGGTGTCGTCACCGTCGAGGAATCCTCCACGCTGCACACCGAACTGGTCGTCACGGAGGGCGTGCAGTTCGACAAGGGCTTCCTCTCGCCCTACTTCATCACGGACATCGAGGCGCAGGAGGCCGTCCTCGAGGACGCACTCGTCCTGCTCTACCGCGAGAAGATCACCTCGCTTCCCGATTTCCTTCCGCTCCTCGAGAAGATCGCAGAGTCCGGTAAGCCGGTTGTGATCATCGCCGAGGACATCGAGGGTGAGCCGCTGTCGACTCTCGTGGTCAACGCGATCCGCAAGACCCTCAAGGCCGTTGCCGTCAAGGCTCCGTACTTCGGTGACCGCCGGAAGGCGTTCCTCGAGGACCTCGCCGTCGTCACCGCGGGTACGGTCATCAATTCCGATCTGGGTCTGTCCCTCAAGGAGGCCGGACTCGATCTGCTCGGTTCGGCCCGCCGCGTCGTCGTGACCAAGGACAGCACCACGATCGTCGACGGTGCCGGCACGGCCGAGGACATCGAGGCGCGTGCGGCCCAGCTGCGTCGCGAGATCGAGGCCACCGATTCCGACTGGGACCGCGAGAAGCTCGAAGAGCGCCTGGCGAAGCTCGCCGGTGGCGTCGCCGTCATCCGCGTGGGTGCGGCGACCGAGACGGATCTGAAGGAACGCAAGTTCCGCGTCGAGGACGCCGTCAACGCTGCGAAGGCGGCCATCGAGGAGGGCATCGTCCCCGGTGGCGGTTCGGCTCTCGTGCAGGCCGCGCGTTCGCTCGAAGAGCTCCAGGCCTCTCTCTCCGGTGACGCCGCGACGGGCGTCGCTGCCCTGCGTACCGCGCTCACCGCACCGCTGTACTGGATCGCCGCCAACGCGGGCGTCGACGGTGCGGTGGTCGTGAGCAAGGTGGGAGAGAGCGGACAGGGCTTCAACGCCGCGACCCTCTCGTACGGCGACCTCGTCGCAGAGGGTGTCGTCGACCCGGTGAAGGTGACGCGCTCGGCCGTCGTGAACGCCGCGTCGGTGGCGCGCATGGTGCTCACCACCGAGAGCGCCGTCGTCGACAAGCCGGAAGAAGCAGCCGAGGCCGGACACGGCCACGGACACGCCCACTGAGCGACCGGGCACGCCTACGGACCCGTCGTCCGGGTCCGTAGGCCGCACCGGACGTGAAAGCCGTTCCGGGTGGTACGAACACAGCGAGGCCCCGCAAGGAATGTTCGCATTCCCTGCGGGGCCTCCGTCGTGTCGGCGCATGCTCGCGGTCGCATCGTCGCGGTCGCATCGTCACGGTCCTGTCACCGCACGGTCACGACCGTGCGGGCGTTGTCACGGGACCGGTGACGGTCTCACACCGCAACCTTCCGCCGCCGTTGCCTCGTGTACATCTCGCGCTCGGTCTCCGACATGCCACCCCAGATCCCGTACGGTTCGGCGACGGCCAAGGCGTGGTCGCGGCAGCGTGCCAGCACGGGGCAGGTGCGGCACAGCTCCTTCGCGCGGTTCTCCCGCTGGGCCCGTGCACGACCGCGCTCACCGTCGGGGTGGAAGAACACGGAGGAGTCGACACCACGACACTTGCCGTGCATCTGCCAATCCCAGAGGTCCGCGTTGGGGCCGGGCAGTGTGTGTGGTGCAGGCATGGAGCACTCCTTTGCAGCAAGCTCGCGTGAGTGGGCGAGCGGACCGTGGACACATCGGTATTCCCGCTGTGATCCGAATCAAACAAACTCACCGTAGGATCTGTATCGATTCGTCGTCAATATTTTCGATGAGTGGGATAGTCCATAACCGGAAGGACAAGATTTAACTGCGGGAATATTTACTTTCGCCAGAAGTCGTGCGTGTGCCCCGTGAAACGGGAGCAACCGGAGGCATTATCCGCGAGGGATACGGGCCCAACGGCTCTTACTCGCTGGTAACAGAGCCTCCGGGGGTGGGTGAGGCCCTTCTTGCGCTCGGGGCGCCGCGACGGCACCCTACATGCAGCACGTATGTTTAACCCGATGTTTAACAAAATGTTCGGAAATCGCTTCTGGGGAGCGCTGCGTTCCAATAGTCGAGACTATTTGCGCTCCCGGTGAGAATTTCTCCGGCAAATGTCCGGCTCTGCCTCGGCAGGCGCCGCCTTCCGCCGGGATCCGGGAGTGCGATGATTCCGCGATGGCATCTTCCGACCCCCGGTCGCACACGACAGCGAGCACGTCCGACCGCCACGCGGTCCTGGTTGCTGCGGCCTTCGGCCCCACACCGGGGCTGCATCCGTTGCCGGCGGCCCACGGGCCGGAACAGCGCTGGTTGCGCGCTGTCGCACTGGGTGGGCAGGGACGCTATGCCGCTGCACGGGCCGAGCTC
>NZ_AJVB01000253.1:0-5594 GCF_000278445.1 Rhodococcus sp. R1101 | reverse complement strand
CCTCGTCCCAGGTGTCGGCGAGCGGGACGGCGACCCGCTGGACGCCGGCGATAGCGTCCTTTCCTAGTGCGAGGGAGATCCCGCCGGGGTCTTCGTGATAGTTGAGGTAGCGGCTGACGTCGATTCCCGGCGGGCAGGCCTCGTCGAGCGCGACGTCGCCGACGAAGTTCCGGGGTCGATGAGCCAGTCGGCTCGCACCCTGACTGTCGGTTCGAGGCGAACGCGATAGAGGTAGAACTGGCTGCCGTGATCGGCCTGGCCTTCGATGCGCCGCAGCATGTTGTGGATGGCGGCCTCGTATGTGCCGACATGGAGGGCCTTGCTCCTCTGGCGAGCGGCCCAGGCAGCGACCTGTCGGTCACCACCCATCAATTGTCGGGTTTCGGCAGTCAGACTCGCCGCGGGGTCGAAGTTCTTTGGTGGCCAGTTCGGATGGGTGCTTGTGTGGTACCAGGACAGCCGCGCGACGAGGTCGTCGTTCAGCGCGGGGTCTGCGGGATCGATCGTCACTCGGGGCGCGTCCTCGTGCTCGCATGTCAGGGCGCAGCCGGGGCATTTCTCCTGTCCCTGCTTCCATCGGTCGATCCAGTCCAAGTCGACGAGGAACTGTTGACCGCAGGATCCGCACAGCATGTGCCGGTCGCGCGAGAAGTCGATCAGCCGTTCCATGGTTCTATCCTTCGGTCGCACTGAGTCCTAGATGAGCTTCGCGGGACCACCTGCACCGGCGTGAATCCTGAGCTCGAGTTGGTTTCGTGCCGAGATGTCTACGTGCCGGCGGATTCTTTGATGCTCGTGTTGCTGATCGGCACGTCGATCCGGTCGCGGGCGACGACGACGCCGTCTTTGACGACGTAGCACTCGACGACGTGCTCGCCCTTGAAGTTCGAATGTTCCACCCGGGTGTTCGGCCTGGTCGATTCGACGATCTGCCCTCGAATCGCGTCTCGTCGCTCGGCTTCCGGCCCACGGTTGAGTACCTTCCACTTCAGGGTGTAGGGCTCTTCGACCGAGCAACTGGTGACAACGAACCTCAGGCTCTTGTCGGCCTTGAGGAGGAGCCCGCCGCGGCGCATTGCACGGAGCCAGGTTGGACGCCAGCCGGCCTGCGTCACCTCACAGTCGATGACCACCGTCTCTGTGACGTCGACGGGGAAGCGGTCCTCGATGAACTGCTCGGTGTTCCGGTACGACCTGGCCGCCTCGCTCGCGGTCGTGGCCAATGGCACGGACGTCCCGAAGATATCGCGCCACTTCTTGTTCGCCGCGGCCTTGCCTTCGGCCTCGATCGCCTCGAGGCAGCGGTGGTACGCCTTCTTGGCCTTCGGCTGGAACCTCGCCTTGACGTTCACTCGCTGTCGGCTGCCCAGCGCCAGGTAGTAGTCCTGCTCCGGTTCGTCTTTGAGGAATGCGAAGAAGTCGCGGGCCATGAGGTCGAATGAGCCGGTGCCCGCCGAGTCGTAGTCGGTGGTCTGCGCGAAGAAGTTGTAGACCAGGGTGTCGATGAGCAGGCCACCCATGTTCACGCCGTTCGCGTTTTTCCACGCCCGAACCATCCGCGCGAGGTGGCGCATGTTTGTCGAGGTGCGGTCGTTGCATTCCTTCGTCGCCGCGATCTCCTTGCGCGGCTTGGTGGGCTTCCAGTCATTGGCCTTCGTGTCCGGGTAGTCGAAGCTGCCGTTGGCGTTCTCGAACGCGGGTTGGACCTCGAACTTGAAGGCGTTGCTCGTGAATTGCACGCGTACGACGCACTGGTCGACCCGGACCGAGGTGTTCGGGTACCGAGCCTGGAGGTCGTCGCGGACTCGCTCCAGCATCCGGCGCGGGCCGGTCTCGTTGCTGTAGCCGGAGCGGATCCCGGGAGGGAGGATGAAGATCATGTCGAGGTCGGACACGCCCTTGATAGCGGTGTGCCGGCCGAACGATCCGACCATCAGCTTGTAGTCGGTGCAGGCGTTCTTGGAGCGGAAGTCCTTGTTGAGTGCCTTGGTGATCTCGTCCCGGCGCGCGGCCACCGCTGCTGCGGTTTCCCCTACCTTCAGGTTCGCTAGCAGCGTGTCGAAGATTTCGGACGTCTTCATGGTCACACCCCGCCCTCATCGAGCCGAAGCGCCGTCGGGAGGAAGAGATCGATCTCGCGCGAGGTGAACGTCATCTCCTCGTTGTTCTTCAGCCCGTCCTGGGCGCGGGAGAACGCTGTGCCGCTTGTCCGCGGCGCGGTCGCGTAGACCTCGCGCGCTTCTTCCTGCAACCTGTCGCGCCGCGACCTGGCGTCCGCGTCGGAGATCTCGCCGGACATCAGATCGGCGATGAGCGAGATGTAGGACTCCCGCACGTCCCAGAGTCGGGAGGCGACCCCCCGGTGGGCGTCGGCCTCCTCCTTGAAATTGAAGGTCGTCGCCCCCAAGCTCATCCAGCTGACCAGAAGTGCAATGAACGAGGTCGCGAGAGTGGTCAGCATCGCACTGCCGAGCAGGCCGGCCACTGCGGCCAGGAAGGTGCCGGAGCTGACCGCCGTGAGGCCGATGAGAATACCCTGCTGCCACCGATGCTTGGTGAAGCAGATGTCGGCCTGCTTCTCGTGAGTCTTGTGGCTGTACACCACTCGTCCGAATGATTCGCGCACCTGCGCAAGCAGGTAGGGATCCCAGTCTGGGACCGCAGCTTGCTCGTCGGTCAATTCGCTCCGATCCTTCGAAAATTTTAAAGCGCGCTCCACAAGTGAGCACGCCGGTTCTGAGTATGGCGGTGGCCACCGACACGTCGAAACGGCGTACTCGGCGTCGCGTACGAGCCGGCACCGCCGACTGCCGCGGACGTGACGACGCCCTGAACGCGAACGAGTCGATCATGGTGCGCCCGCTGCTCCGTCCGACTAGCGGGCGCAGCGGTAGGGAGGGCAGCCAAGGTCCGCTGGCCGGGGACGGGCATCGAGGTTGATGTCGCACTCGTTCAACGCAGTTCTATCCGAACGTCGTTCGCTTGGCGCGCCGCCCCGAGCTTTGTGGGGTACCCATCTTGGGCCATGGATGGTCGACGTCCAGGCCGCGCGCCCGCGGGATTCGCCGTGCGGTCGAGCGCGTCAACGAGTGGAATGCCGAGCCCGCGGACCTGGTCCCTGCGTGCAACCGTGCAAGGACGCATTGAGTTGGTCGTATAGTCGATCGGGGACCCGCCCCGGGGTACATCAACGGGACGCAACGTTCAGTTGACCGCTGCGCATACGGGTTCCCAGGGGCTACATCTTGACAAATTGGCGAGCGAGTTATTGAGGTCCTGCTACTGCGATGGTGCGGGACGCTGATGGTGGCAGCCGCATTGGTTCGAACGGAGGCCCTCTGGAAGAAACGCGTCGATCTCACCCGGGTTGAATGTCAACTCCTCGTTGTCTTTCAGAGCCTTCTGTGCCTTCTCGTAGGCGGCAGCGCTCGTGTCGGGGGCATGTTGGTAGAGGTCGTCGAGTTCCTGCTGCAGCTCGTCTCGCTGGGCACGAATCTCTTCAGGCGACATTCCCGCGGCCGCGTCCGCTATCAGGTTGATATACCGATCGCGGATGGATAGGAAGCTCTTCGCGGCGGCGCGGTGTCGCGACGCATCCTCCGCAGGGTTGAAGCTCAGCTGGAAGACCGTGAATCCGAGCGTTAGGGTGGCCAGTACAACGCTCACCATGAGAAATCCTGTCTGACCGATCGTTGCCGTACCGACGACGCCACCGAAAGTCAGGGCCGTCAGCGCGATGTTGACCCACTTCATCCTCGCCGCCTTCTTTGCAGCGATCTCGCGGTCCTTCTCATGAGTCTTGTGCGTATAGACGACCCGACCGAAGGTCTCACGGATGACGTCCAGGTTTCCGTCAGAATCCATACTGCGCACCGAAGATCTTCCTCCACTCAACTGCGGCGTTGTACTCGTCGCCGGCTGCCTCGAACGAACATGCCCGCTGCGCGTTCGCGAGCGCAGTCCTTGCCTTGCTAAGCCAGGCATCACCGTAGTAGCACTTTTCAGTGATCCCAGGGATCTCGCAGTAGTAGTTCGCGCGGTCGATGAGCTCCTCGAAGAAGTCTCTAACCATGTAGTCGTCCCAGGTCGACGACTTGCCTCGATTCGACCAACTTGCGAGGAACCTGACTGCCCGCAGCTCAAGGCACAGCGACTTGACGGGCACGTTGCAGTACTGCTGCCAGACCTTCATCATCTTTATCAGCCGGCGGGTCTGGCCGGACGATGCCGCGTCTGAATCATCGACGTTGCGGAACTCCTCGGCATAGCTCGACAGCTTCCAGCGCCCGCCCTCGCGGGTGTGCGGAATGTAGTACCGGTCTACCCCCTCAGTCACATTCTTGTAGTGCCAAGCTGGCAACACCTCGACGGTGTGTCCGTTGGCGAAATCTACGAGGACGATCGGCCCGTCGCCCTTCACATTCGTCGATGGGAACCGCGTACGCAGGATGCTCCGGATCTCTTGAAGCAGCGCGGACTGACCATTCGAGGCGTAGTCGTTGAAACGCGTAAACGTCGCTGACGGAATGCGGAAGATCATGTCGACGTCGCGGACGGGTCGGACCCGAGTCCGCTTGCCGTGTGAGCCAATCAGCAACTTGGTATCGCCGGTGTAGGCGCGCGTCGGGTAGTAGTGGTCGTGCAGCTTCTTCGCAACAGCGTTGCTCCGCGCCGTCGCTTCATCTCGCTCGATCTGGGTCAGCGAGATGTTGGACACGAACTTCTCGAACCGCGACGACGTACTCAATCCAGCCCCCTTTTTGACTTCCGACCCAGGGTTAAGACCGGAGGATGTCCATTTTAGGCGAACCGGTCACCTGTCCGGCACAGCCGCCTGCTGCATCGGGACGATTCATGTGTGCTGTGAGCTGGGGTGATGTCATGTCCAGGGGGCGGGTCGTCGTAGTGTGTGGCGATGGTTGTGTGGGTGGTCGAATCGGTGGTGGGTGTGGACGCAGCGGTTGCTGCGTTGTTGGAGTTGGCGATCGGTGGGGGTAGCGATCGTGTGGATCAGGCGTTGGAGCCGTACCGGCTCGGGCAGGTGGATGTGGCTGTGGCTCGTGCTGACGGGGAGGTTGTCGGTGTGGTGGGCTACATCCCCGACCGTGATCGAACCGAGTTGGTGCATATCGCTACTGCGTCGCGGGTTCGTCGTTCGGGTGTGGGAACGGCGCTGATCGCGTGGGTGGGCGAGCATTGTGGTTCGGGGGTGGTCGAGGCGCAGACCGATAGCGAATCGGTGGGTTTTTATCGGGCGTTGGGGTTCGAGGTGGAGTCGTTGGGGGAGTTGTATCCGGGTGTCGAGCGGTTCGCGGTGACGCTGCGGGGCTGAGGAGTATCGCCCTGTGTGGGGTGTGGTTCAGTGCTGTGAGCTGGGGTGATGGCATGTCCCGGTGTGGGCCCGGGGGTGGGGCCGGCGGGTGTGGGGGTGGTTTTGGTGCTGTTTTCGGTGTGTTTTTGAAATATGTTGTGGCGCAATGGTTGTTGTTAATTGTGTTGGTGGGCGGTGTGTTACCGGCGTAATGCGAACGTTAGTCCGACGATATCGGTTTATGTGGTTGGCGCGTAATGTAATTGGCGATTGTCTGCGTCCG
>NZ_AJVB01000252.1:0-5613 GCF_000278445.1 Rhodococcus sp. R1101 | reverse complement strand
TCGGCGGTGGCCGGACCGTTCATCGCGGGGTGGCTGATCGACGGTTTCGGATTCCGATCGGTGTTCTGGTTCCTCGCCGTCTACGTGGCCGCGTTGATCCCGTTGTACGCCCTGGTGGTTCCGGAGAGCCCCGTGCGCGCCGACCGGCCCGTCGACTATCTCGGAACCCTGCTTCTCGGTCCGGGTGTCGGTGTGCTGCTGCTCGGCATCACCAAGGGTTCGGCGTGGGGATGGTCGACCGGCCGGACATTGGCGCTACTGACGATCGGTTCGGTGATGTTGGCACTGTTCGTCGTACGACAGCGCACCACCGAGCATCCCCTCATCGATTTCGCCATCCTGTTCGGGCGCCGGTTCGGTCCCACCGTTCTCGCCGTGGCGTGTGTCGGCTACATGATGAATGCACACGCGTTCATGATGCCGATCCTGTTGCAGACGCCGGGTGGTGTCCCGGGCATCTCGTACGGGGCGGGGCTGAGTGCCACGGCCTACGCACTGTGGACCTGTGCGCTGGGCATCGGCGCGATGGTCGCCGGGCCCCTCGGCGGGTTCTGCGCGAAGAAGTTCGGCCCGCGACAGGTGCTGATCGTCGCTGCCGCTCTGTTCATCCTCGTGATGTTCCTCGGATCCCGTCTTCCCCAGAGTCTGGCCGAAGCGATCACCATCAGCGCGGCAGCCGGATTCGCGGTCGGTTTCCTGCACTCCTCCAACGCGAACCTGGTTCAGGACTCGTTGCCGGCCGAGCAGAGCGGGGTGGGCACCACGATCGCCGGAGTGGGTATGCAGCTGACATCGGCGGTCGCCGTGACCGTCACCGGTGTGATCATGGCGAACCATGTCGCCGGTGCACGCCCCGGCGGTAAGGCCGTGCTCTATGCCGACTCGGCTTTCGTGCAGGGATTCGGTGCTGCTGCAGTGGTCGGCGCGGTGGGCATCGTGATCGCGCTGGTGATGAAACACGGACGTGCACCTGCTCAGGGTGGACTTGCCACGCCCGCACCCGCGACATCGACGGCCCCCCGCGAACACGTCTGATCCCCGTCGACGCCCTCTCTGTCCCGCATCCGCCACGTCCAGTCAGGAGTATCTCGATGGATCGCCATGCCTTGCCGATCGTGACTGCGAGCCCTCAGCCTTCGGCCGCCGTCGACTACCGCAGTCAGACCCGCCCGTTCCGCCGGGACGAACCCGTCCGTCCTCCCGCAGGCGCACCGAACGTGCTTCTCGTGATGATCGACGACGTCGGATTCGGCGCAGCGTCCGCGTTCGGTGGCCCCTGCCGCACGCCGACCGCCGAACGGCTCGCCGAAGACGGCTTGAAGTACACCCGATTCCACACCACCGCGTTGTGCTCGCCGACCCGCGCCGCGACACTGACCGGGCGTAACCACCACTCGGTCGGAATGGGCGTCATCTCCGAGATGGCGGGCGCGGCACCCGGATACAACGGAACACGTCCCGCCTCGGCTGCCACCGTGGCACGCATCCTCCAGGGAAACGGGTACACCACGGGAGCGTTCGGCAAGATGCACCAGACTCCGACCTGGGAGATGACCCCGGCCGGACCGTTCGACAGATGGCCTTGCCGTGAGGGATTCGACAAGTTCTACGGATTCCTCGGTGCCGAATCGGATCAGTTCAACCCGGTGTTGTACGAGGACTTCACGGTGGTCGCACCGCCGAGAACACCGGAAGAGGGTTACCACCTCTCCGAAGATCTGGTGGATCGCGCTCTGGCCTGGATCGAGGGTGTGAACGCCGTCGACGAGAACAAGCCCTGGTTCTGTTATCTGCCGTTCGGTGCCTGTCATGCACCGCTGCAGGTACCGGACGAATATCTCGACAAGTACCGGCACGAGTTCGATCACGGCTGGGACCGGCAACGTGAGATCACCCTGGAACGTCAGAAGCGCCTGGGTGTCGTGCCCGAGGACACCGTCCTCGCGCCGTGGGCCCCGGGACTTCCCCACTGGGACTCGCTGGACGACGACGCGAAGAAGGCGTCGGCGCGCTTGATGGAACTGTACGCGGCCTTCCTCGAACACACCGATGATCAGGTCGGCCGCCTCGTCGACCAACTGCAGGAGACCGGGGCGCTGGACAACACGCTCATCCTGTACATGCTCGGCGACAACGGAGCCTCCGCGGAAGGAGGCCTGGAAGGATCGTTCAACTATCTGGCGGAATTGAACGGCTACCGGAGCACTACGCGGGACGTGCTCGACCGGTTCGACGAACTCGGCACACCCACCAGCTACCCGCATTACCCGGCTTCGTGGGCTCTTGCACTCGACACTCCCTATCAGTGGGCCAAGCAGGTCGCTTCACATTACGGCGGCACCCGTAACGGGCTGATCGTGCATTGGCCTGCCGGCATTGCCGCCACAGGTGGCCTGCGCCATCAATGGCACCATTGCGTCGACATCACCCCGACCATCCTCGAGGCGGCGGGCGTTCCGGCGCCGCACACGGTCGACGGTGTCGCCCAGATGCCCATGGAAGGTGTCGCGATGAACTACACGTTCGACGACCCGGCGGCCGAGGAACGTCACGTCACCCAGTACTTCGAGATCTTCGGTAACCGAGGTATCTATCACGAAGGGTGGACGGCGGTGACGGCACACCGCGCGCCCTGGCACATGGCGACCTACGGTCTCGAACTGCCCGGCCTCGACGAGGACCGCTGGGAGTTGTACGACACCACCACCGATTGGTCCCAGGCCCGCGATCTGGCGGACGAACATCCGGACGTCCTCGAGCGCTTGAAACAGCTGTTTCTCACCGAAGCCGCCCGATATCGGGTGCTTCCGCTCGACGACCGCACCGTCGGCCGAGGATCGGATCCGAGCTCCCGGCCGCCGCACCCGTTCGCGGGCCGCCGCACCGTGACGCTGTATCCGCACATGCAGGGACTGGTCGAGAAGGCTGCACCCTCGTTCTTCAACCGTTCTTTCTCGCTGACCGCCCGGATCGACACCCGGGGACCATCGTGCGAAGGAATGCTGGTCGGTATCGGGGGGCGTTTCGGCGGATTCGGGTTCTATGTGCTCGAGTCGCGGCCGGTGTTCTGCTACAACTTCAACGGAAACGAGCACACTTTTGTTCGAGGACCGGCACTCTCGGAAGACGTGCGCGAGGTGTCGGTGCACTTCGAGTACGACGGTGGAGGCATCGGTAAGGGTGGCCGAGTGACACTGCTGGTCGACGGTGTCGCCGTTGCCGATGGGCGCGTCGAACGCACTGCGCGGGCGATTTTCTCGATGAACGAGCAGCTCGATATCGGTATCGATCGCGGTAGCCCGGTGGCCGAGGAGATCGCTCGCCGAGACCGTTTCGCATTCTCCGGCACTGTGCATCACGTCCGGATCGACTTCGGTTCGGGTGGGGGAGTCCCGGTGGACGAGCAGCGGCGGGTAGCGCTGGCAACCCACTGACCGGAGGTCGATGATCGCTGTCGAACGCGGCCCGGGAAGTCCGTCGAGGGACTTCCCGGGCCGCGCTGCCCCGATGGTTCGAGTGTGCCTGTGCGGGATGACCGATCTGTTTCGGAAATGGGTTGCCGGCGAGTCACTTCACGATGTTCTTCGGCGGCATGTCGAGCTCGCACTCCGAGGATTCATGATCAGGACCGGGAGATTCTTCTCCGGAGTCGGCTTCGAATCGGTCCCTGATGGGGTGTGTTCGTGGGTCTCGGAGCGTCGGGGCGACATGCATCGCGCGGGCCCAGGAGGCTTCTCCGGGTGAGGGATCTCGTGCAGAATCCCGTCGACGCCGGTACCTGGTCTTGAGATGGTATGCAGCGATGATCACGGCGAACGCGATCAGCGACTGCACCAGTTCCGGACGGGCACCGGTAAACCACATTCCCACGAGGATCGCAGCGATGGCGACGGTGACCACGATGGGCAGGACGGGGTAGAGCCACACCCGGAACTGCAGGATCTCCGGAGACGTGCGTTCCCACCGGCGGCGTAATACCAGCTCGGACAGGCAGATCAGGATGTAGACGAACAGGCAGATCGCCCCCGACGAGGTGACCAGATACAGGAAGATCGTCTCGGGCCACAGGTAGGCAGCAGCGATACATATATAGCCGATGAAGGTGCACGACAGCACCCCCTTCAGTGGCACGCCGCGGGAATTGACGGATGTCATCCAGGCAGGAGCGTCACCGTGGGCGCCGAGTACGAACAACATTCGCGAGGCCGTGTAGAGCCCGGAGTTCAAGCAGGAGAGCACGGCGACGAGAACGACGAAGTTGAGTATTTCGGGTGCGCCGGGGACACCCAGTACATCGAGGGCGGAGACGAACGGGGATTCTCCGACGACGTAGCTGTCCCACGGCAGCATGGTGACGAGCAAGAATGTGGCGCCGACGAAGAACGCCAGGATCCGGAACACCACCGTGCTGGTAGCGCGGCGGATCGCCGCGGCAGGTTCCTTCGATTCGGCTGCGGCGATCGTCACCAGCTCTGCTCCCGTCATCGAGAAGATGACGGCGACGACACCGACGAGGACAGGAGTGAAACCGTTCGGCAGGAAACCGCCGTGGGCAGTCAGATTCTCGAAGGACAGATCGGCTCCCGGCCAGACACCCGACACGTAGAGGCCGGCCAGGACGAGAAACGCGATGATGACCGCGACCTTGATCCCGGCGAACCAGTACTCCGCCTCACCGAAGTTGCCCACCGACAACAGGTTCACCACGGTCATCAGCAACAGTAGGCCGGCCGCCATCAACCACAACGGAACGCCGGGGAACCAGCGACCGAGCAAGGTGGCTCCGACCACCGCCTCGATTCCGACAACGACCACCCAGAAGTACCAGAACAGCCAGCCCGTTGCGAAGCCCGCCCAATTGCCCATGGCGTCGCGGGCGTATTCGGTGAACGACCCGGTGCACGGCTTGGCGACGGCCATTTCACCGAGCATCCGCATGACCAGGAAGACGATGAGTCCACAGATCAGGCAGGTGAGGATGGCCCCGGGGCCCGCTTGGCCGATGATGGCGCTGATGCCGACGAAGAATCCCGCCCCGATCACCCCGCCCATCGACAACATGGTGAGATGACGTCTCTTCAAAGCGTGACCGAGGGTATCCGACCTATCGGCCGATGAATCGGTGTGCACGGCACTCCCTTCGAAACCTGGTGTACGGCGCAATCGGGTTTACCGGTTCCGGCGTGCCGGCAGCGCTCACGTTCGATTGGGAGAACACTACGAACACGATGTGATCTGCGACATGTCCATGCTGTACAACCGGTCGATGTCGACTGGCCGCAGGGGCGATTGCTCGCCCGATGCACCACGCCTCGTCCGGAGACATCGCCGGATCTGCGCCTGTCCGGACTCGGGACGGGGCGGGCCGGATCACCGGTCCGCCCCGTCCTCGTCAGGACCAGTGCGCGACAGAACGAGTTCGGAGCAGGTCGCGGAACTGTGTGGTGGTGGTGGGCAGCAGCTCACCGGTTCCCCAGTCGACGATCACGCCGTAACGCCGTACGAGGTCGAGCATGGACAACTCACCGCTGCGGTAGCGTGCGGCGACGGACTCGGGTTCTTCGTCCAGCCAACCCTCGCGCGACCGGCGGATCGCCGCGCGGGTTCGTTCGG
>NZ_AJVB01000251.1:0-5614 GCF_000278445.1 Rhodococcus sp. R1101 | reverse complement strand
GCCGAGCCGTCGCACCACGCGGCCGCGCACCGGGGCGGGGACGTGGCGCCACTGCTCGAAGGCCCGTGCCGCCGCGGTGATCGTCGCATCGACCTCGGTGGCCGAGTGGACGGGCACATGCCCGAGCACGCTGCCGTCGATCGGGCTGGTCGCCGCGAGTGTCGCGCCGGCGGGCAGGGCGCTGTCGGGCACGGCGTCGGCGCCGCACTGCCTCAGCGCGGTCGCCGCGCGGTCGGCGAGATCGGTGGTCGCATTCATCGGTGAGCTCCTTCGCTGCTCGGATACCCTGCGCTGGTGCCCGAATCCTCGAGAAACGACTCGTCGAAGGAGTCGCTGGACGACATCGATCGGATGCTGCTGCGCGAACTGGTCGCCGACGGTCGCGCGACACTCGCGGCGCTCGCCGAGAAGGCAGGGCTGTCCGTCTCGGCCGTGCAGTCGCGGGTGCGCCGGCTCGAAGCGCGCAGCGTGATCCGCGGATACAGTGCGCGCGTCGATCCCGAAGCGCTCGGGCTGATGTTGTCGGCGTTCGTGGCGATCACCCCTCTCGATCCGTCGCAACCCGACGACGCGCCGGCCCGCCTCCGGCACATCTCCGCGATCGAATCGTGTCATTCGGTGGCAGGCGACGAAAGCTACATCCTCCTCGTGCGTGTCGAGTCTCCCCGAGCCCTCGAGCGGTTGCTGCAGGAGATCCGTGCGACCGCCGACGTCGCCACCCGCAGCACCGTCGTACTGCAGACATTTTACGAACGATAGGCCACCACGCCGTAAGTATTGCTGCGATAGTGGATTTGTACCGTTGATTCTCGCGTACGGTGGGGGCATGAGCACTGCATTCCGAAACCCGGACGGTGCCGAGAACTTCGCCCCCGACCGGGTACACGGCATCCTCGGCCGGCATATGCTCGCCGACGGTTTCGAGCTTGTCCTCGATCTCGATCGTTCCCGCGGAGTCCGCCTCGTCGACGCCCGGGACGGAACGACCTATCTCGACATGTTCGGGTTCTTCGCGTCGTCCGCGCTCGGGATGAACCACCCCGCGCTGACCGATCCGGAGGCAGCCCGCGAACTCGCCGCCGTCGCGGCGAACAAGCCCAGCAACTCCGACATCTACACCGTGCCCATGGCGCGCTTCGTCGAGACCTTCGTAAGGGTTCTCGGCGACCCGGCACTCCCGCACCTGTTCTTCGTCGACGGCGGCGGGCTCGCTGTGGAGAACGCGCTCAAGGTGGCGTTCGACTGGAAGAGCCGCCTCAACGAGTCCCGCGGTCTGCCCGCCCACCCGGGTGGTTCGGTGCTGCACCTGACCGGGGCCTTCCACGGCCGCACCGGGTACACGCTGTCGCTGACCAACACCGATCCGGTCAAGACCGACCGGTTCCCCAAGTTCGACTGGCCGCGGATCGACGCGCCCCGTCTCGCCGAGGGCCGCGACGTCGCCGCAGCCGAGGCGAAGGCCCTCGAACAGGCACGCCGCGCCTTCGCCGAACGTCCCCACGACATCGCGTGCTTCATCGCCGAACCGATCCAGGGGGAAGGCGGCGACCACCACTTCCGACCCGAGTTCTTCCGGGCGATCACGCAGTTGTGCCGGGAGAACGACGCCCTGGTGATCTTCGACGAGGTGCAGACCGGCGCCGGCACGACCGGTACGGCGTGGGCCTACCAGCAACTCGGTGTCACCCCCGACATCGTCGCGTTCGGCAAGAAGACGCAGGTGTGCGGGATCATGGCCGGCGAACGCATCGACGAGGTGCCCGACAACGTGTTCACCGTGAGCTCGCGGATCAACTCGACGTGGGGCGGCAACCTCACCGACATGGTGCGGGCCCGCCGCATCCTCGAGGTCGTCGAGAACGATCGGCTCATCGACCGGGCCCGGTTGAGCGGTGCGCATCTGTTGTCGGGGTTGCAGCAGCTCGCCGCGCGACGACCGGTGGTCACCGAGCCCCGGGGACGCGGACTGATGTGCGCCGTCGAACTCCCGACTCCGCAGATCCGCGACGAGGTGCTGCGGCGGCTGTACCGCGACGAGCACGTCCTCGTGATCGGGACGGGCACGCGCGGCATCCGATTCCGGCCTCCGCTCACGGTCACCACCCACGAACTCGACGAGGCCCTCGACGCGCTCGACAGGGTGACGGCGCAGTACGGATGACGGGACGGCTCCCGCTGTTCGAGACCGGACGGCGGTAGCTTGTCGGGCATGGCCGATGCACTGGACGAGACCGTAACCGGTGGCGAATCCTTCGCGATTCCGTCGCTCGCCAACCTGAGGGACATCGGTGGTTGCCCGAGTTCGTTCGGCGGCGCGGTCCGCACCGGAGTGGTCTTCCGCTCCACCGACCTCGGTCGCCTGACCGAGACCGACGTCGAGACTCTCGACGCCCTGAGCATCGCGACGGTCTTCGACCTGCGCACGATCGAAGAACAGCAGGCCCGCCCCGATCGCGTCCCCGACGGCGCCCGGCACCTCGGTCTCGACGTCCTGGCCGACCGTGAAGGCGGATCCATCGCGGCGACACTGCCGCAACTCGTGTCGAATCCGGAGTTGGTGTCGCAGACCCTCGGGGACGGTCGCGCCGCCGACTACCTGCGGCAGAGCTACCGTGATTTCGTCGCCCTTCCGAGCGCCGTGGCCTCGTACCGGACCCTGGCCGACACCGTGGCACACGGAGACGTGCCAGGGCTCGTGCACTGCAGCGCCGGCAAGGACCGCACCGGATGGGCGGCGGCGTCGCTGCTCCTGTTCGCCGGCGCCGACCAGGAGGCCGTGTTCGCCGACTACCTGCGCACGAACGACGAACTGCTGCCGCACTTCGACGACTTCTTCGCCCGGTTCGCATCGCTCGGCGGCGATCCCGAGCTGCTCACACCCCTACTCGGGGTGCGCCGCGAATACCTCGAGGTCGCGATCGACGAGGCGCTGTCGCGCTACGGAACCATCGAGCAGTACTTCGCTGCCGGACTCGGTCTCGACGACGACACCCTGCAGGCCCTGCGGACCCGGCTCGTCGATCCGAACGCGACCGCCTGACCGTCACCTCGGCGCCGGCGTGCTCAGGATCGGCACGGGGACCGGACCGTAGCGTCGCCATCGCGGTCCGGGTGCGTAGGAGCGCAATTCGTCGACCCGGCGCGCGATCGCCTCGGGGTCGGCGAGTTCGGCGCGAGCGGCGAGGTTGCCGAGGTAGTGGTCGAGCACGGCGTCGAGGAGTTCGGGTGCGATCTCGAACCGGCGCCGGTCGATGCGGGCAGTGTGGCCGGGGCCGCGCCGGGACGAGGGACGCAGGTCGCCGTCCTTGCGGTCGTCGATGATCCGCCACGGCAATGGAACCCGCGAACTCGTGGTGGCGCCACGCGCCGGTCGGGCGACGACCACGACGTAGAGCGGGTCGGCCAGTACTCCGGACGTCGATGCTTCCCAGGGGATCCAGGTGTCCGTGGCGTGATCGCTGAAGCGGATTCCCTCGGCGGAGAGTGCGATGTAGCCGGGGCGCAGTGTGTGTCGGGCGATGAAGAAGCAGTAGCCGACCTGCCATGAGCAGGCGAGGACGGTGAGAACGATGTCCTCACGCAGTCGCTGTTCGTCGGGCTCGCCGGTCAGCCAGATGAGACCGAGGAGCATGAGCGTGAATGCTCCGATCTGGACGAAAGCGATCCGGAACACCCAGGACGATTGCCGCAGAGCCAGCGCCGGTGCCGTGGAGTCGGTCTCCGCCGTGATGTGGTCCGCCTTCGTGCGAGGGCTGTACATGAAGTACCCGAGCACCGGATACATGAGAATCGTGGCGCTCAGAGCCAGGATCACTGACGAACCCCTGGGCAACTCGAGGGGAAGCCCTTGCACTGCCTGCTCGATCAGCACTCCCACGACGAATAGCAAGAAGAGAAGACCGACGATTCCGGTCCCGAGAATGACGACATCGGCACGCGAGTCGCCGTAGGTGCGGAGATCGTAGTCGTCAGAGGATGGCATCGAGTGTTCCTCGTCCCAGACGTGCCAATCCTCCGATGGAGGCACCGGCGAGTTCCTTGGTTGCGCTTGCAGCACTTCCGAGTTCGGACAAC
The DNA here is from genome assembly GCF_000278445.1 of Rhodococcus sp. R1101. Classification (NCBI taxonomy): domain Bacteria; kingdom Bacillati; phylum Actinomycetota; class Actinomycetes; order Mycobacteriales; family Nocardiaceae; genus Rhodococcus; species Rhodococcus sp. R1101. The sequence continues at coordinate 1,540 of NZ_AJVB01000251.1, read as the reverse complement.
CCTGCAGTGAATGCCCCGCCGAACGATTTCGCGCTCGACTCGTAGAGGTTGTCGACCGCACCGGACGTGAAGATTCCGGCAACTGTGCCTGCCCCGGCGCCGAGCACGGCACCGAGAGCAGTACCCGCACCCGGAAGAATCGACCCGATAGCGCTCCCCACCGCCGCGCCGGTTGCTATCGAGGCTCCGAGGCCGAGTCCGTTGGAGACCACGGCTTGCTCGAGGGACTCACCACCAGCGAAATAGTCGAGCCCGACACCGGCGACGAGACCTAGGGCCCCCGCGGCCCGGCCGGCTGTCCGGGACATCGATGCCATGTCGTCGAGGCGTCCGGTGGTCGTCACCAGATCGTCGAGTGGTTTCCGCGCAGAACCGAACGTACGTCGTAGCTCGTCGTACGGTGTGTCCGGCGAAAGCGAGAGAAATCGCTCCATCTCACGGATCGCCTCGGTCCGGAGTTGTTGCTGCACCGCCTCGGCGACGTCATTCGCCTCCTGATATGCCGAGGCCCTTCGGAAAGCGACTTCGTCGTCACCCGGGGGAGGATCACCGATCGTGTTGCCCACGACCGGCAGTCCCGCGGCCGCGGCGCGAGCCCGGATGCCGGCCATGTCGGACAGGGCACGCGACAGTTCGCCCGCCAGGCCCGCGAAGACATCGGCGGTCCTCGATGTCCGCTCGTGGAAATCGTCGACGGCGTGGACGTGTTCGCTCGACCTGTCGAGGTAGGTCTCGGAAGCGTCGCCCTCCCAGGCGTCGTCGGCGATGCGACGCGCCCGGGCCGCGGCGTCGGCGACGTTCCCGATCGTGGTGCCCAGCGTGGTGCGGATCCAGTCCTCTACCCGTCGGATGTCCGCGGGGTTTCCGGCGATGAAGGTGTCGATCGGCACGGTCACTCCGACCAGGCCCGGACGAGCGCGGCGGCGGCTTCGTCGTCGGCTTCCCGGTACGTCTGTGCCGTGGTCGTCAGCAGGCCGCCCGTTCCGCCGAGGACCTCGACCGTGCCGGCGAGGTCGGTGACGATCTGCGCCAGCATGCCGGTGAGAGGGCCGGTCGCCAGACCCGCGTCCACGCTCGTGGGGCAGGTGCCGACGAGATCCGCGGTATCCGCGGCCGCACCCGTGTAGACGCCCGCGGCCCGATCGAGTTCGTCGGGGTCGACGTACAGGCTCATCGCGCGTCCCCGTCCGCCGGGCGTCTGCGTTCCGATTCGGGTATCGGGACGTCGAGCAGCAGAGAGTCCCACGGCTGTGCCTCACGCAGTCGCGGGAGCACGTGCGTGGGCAGCACCAGCCAGGGTTGCCCGGCGCCGCAACAGGAGTGGAGACGGTCGAGCGCCGTGTAGGCGAGCAGCGCGATGCGGCCGTCGCCGAGATACCGATAGTCGACGACGGCGTCGGCCGGATCCGGGACCGCGTCCGCGCACGGTAGATAGAGATACGGCGGAAGCACCGTCGGTAGTGCGTCCGCGACCTGTTCCTGAGACATTCGTTCCCCCGTGAGCAGCCTGTCCGACTCCCCCGTCGGACTGTCGGCGCGG
>NZ_AJVB01000250.1:0-5631 GCF_000278445.1 Rhodococcus sp. R1101 | reverse complement strand
AACGACCCGTTGCGCAGTTCGGCGATCGAATCCGTCCCCTCGAGCAGTTCCCGGTCGTGCCCGGCGACCAGCACCGTACCGGGGAACCGGTCGAGCGCGTCCTGCAGTCGCGTACGGCCGTCGGCGTCGAGATTGTTCGTCGGCTCGTCGAGCAGCAGCACGTCCGGTTCGTCGAGCAGGCGTGCGGTGAAGGCGAGCAGCACGGTCTCTCCGCCGGAGAGCTGACCGACGGTGCGATCGAAATCGCCGGTACCGTAAAGGATCCGGTCGAGACCCACGCGATGCATGAGCGCGAGCGCGCGGTCCTCGATGTCCCACCGGTCGCCGACGATCTCGAAGTCCCGATCGTCGATCGATCCGGATTCGATGCGTCGCAGTGACTTTCGGATCTCGCCGATGCCGAGGACGGAATCGACCGGCACCGCCGGATCGAGCGTGACGTCCTGGGGGAGGTAGGCGACCCGCCCCCGTACGGTCGACGAACCCGAGGTCGGGCGGAGTTCGCCCGCGATCAACCGGAGCAGAGTGGTCTTCCCGCTTCCGTTACGGCCCACCAGGCCGATCCGCCCGGCCGGGACGACGGCATCGAGATCCTGTACGGCGGAGGTGCCGTCCGGATGGACGTAGGAAAGTGCGGACAGCGTGATACCGGATGAAGACATGGTGGCTCCCGAAGGGTGAGGGTCGGCTGCGCGAATGCGCGGGGACGGAACCGCTCACAGGAGCAACGGACTTCTCCGATCGACGGGTACGGGATGCGGACACCATGGTGGATCCTGCACCGTCCGGGATGCAACCGAATATTTCACCCCGGCGCCTACCTGCGGTAACAGGCACGGGACCGAAAGTGCGGGCATGATCGGGACCGTGCGGATCCGACTGCTGACCCTGGGTGTCGCGACAGCGACGGTGCTGTCGCTGCCTGCGTGCGCGACCGGCCCCGATCAGCCGGAGACGATCGCGGAGGAATTCGCGGCCGCTCTCGACGTGGGCGACGTCGCGGGGGCGGCCGCGCTGACCACCGACCCGGCGGCGGCGGAAACCGCCATCGGCGCCCTCTTCGAGGGGCTCGGCAACGACGATCCCTCCGTGAGTGTCGCGGGGACGGGCGACGGCGACACCTTCGACCTCGACGTGAGGTGGACCTTCGGGGAGGGCCGCGACTGGTCGTACCGGACCACCGGCAGCGCGACGGAGGATCCGGCGGCCGACGCGTGGCGTGTCCGCTGGGATCCCGCCGTGCTCTCGCCGGAACTGGCGGGCGGCGCATCGCTGCAGTACCTGACCACGGCCGGTGCCCCGCCGACGATCTTCGACCGGGCAGGGCAGCCGCTCATGGGGGAGCAGGTCGTCACCGTCGTGAACCTCGACGCCACCGCCGACCCGGCGGCGGTCGCGCCCGTGCTGGCCACGGTCGTCCCGACCGTCACGGCGGAGAGCCTCACCGAGCAGGTCGCGGCGGCCGGTGGCGGTGCCGCGGGGGTCATCACCCTGCGTGAGGACGACCTCGCACCCATCGAGGAGCGCCTCGCTGCGCTGCCCGGCGTGACGCTCGTGCCGCAGACCCGTCTGCTCACCACCGAACGTGCTCTCGCCTCGCCCGTGTGGTCCGGTCTCGCCGAACTCTGGCAGGAAGGACAGGACGCCTCGGCGGGCTGGGTGGTCCGGCGGGTCGCGGCGGACGGTGCCACCACTCGGGTCGCAGGTGAGTCGGGACCGGAGGCCCCCGACCTGACCAGCACGATCGATCTCGGCCTGCAGCGACGGGCCGAGGAGGTCCTTGCGACCTTCGACACTCCCGCGGTGATCGTCGGGATCGAGCCCGCGACGGGCGCGATCCGCACGATGGCCCAGAACGAGGCGGCCGACGCCGAGGGCCCGGTGGCCGCGACGGGTCTCTACCCGCCGGGTTCGACATTCAAGGTGGTGACGACGGCGGCAGCGCTCGGTGCCGGTCTCGCCGAACCCGGCACCGTGCTGCCCTGCCCGGGGGTCGCCTCGATCGGCTCGCGCACGATTCCGAACGACGAGAACTTCGACCTCGGGCCCGTGCCGCTGCACACCGCGTTCGCGTTCTCGTGCAATACGACCATGGGGCGGCTCGCCCTGGATCTGCCTCCCGACGCGTTGCGCGCGACGGCCGAACGGCTCGGTCTCGGCATCGATTACGTCACGCCCGGTCTCGTCACGGTCACGGGTGATGTGCCGGTCACCGACACCGATGCGGCCCGCGTGGAAGCAGCGATCGGGCAGGGAGAGGTGACGGCGTCGCCGTTCGGGATGGCGCTGGTCGCGGCCTCGGTCGCGAACGGCCGGACACCGGCTCCGATGCTCGTCGAAGGGCAGCCGGCCACGCCGGATCGGGACGCCGAAGCGGTGCCGGAGAACGTGCTCGCGGCACTGCGAGAGATGATGCGCGAGACTGTGATCGAGGGTACAGCCGGTACGTTGCGCGACATTCCCGATCTGACGGGGAAGACGGGGACGGCGGAGTACGGTGACAACGTCGGGGCGCACGGCTGGTTTATCGGCTCACAGGATAATCTTGCCTTCGCGGTGTTCGTGGCAGGGGCGGACGGCTCGGCCCCCGCAGTCGAAGCGGCGGGGCGATGGCTGAGGGGGTAGGGCGCGTGGCGCAATTGTGATTGGTTCGTGCACAACGCGTGCTGGTATCTCGTGTGACTGAAGTGAAGGTTGTTACATATGAGATTTCGTGAGTGGCGGGGGAAACGAGGGCGTATCGTCGCGCTCGCCGTATGCCTCGTCGTGGCTGTCGTCGCTCTGACGACAGTTGTGTTCTCGGATTCTCGAAGCGAGGCGCAACGCCTCGTCGACGACTTCGTCGCCGCTCTCGACGATCGGGATGCAGCCACAGCGGCTGCCCTGACCTCCTACCCGAACGCGGCGGAGGAAACGATCGCGCAGATGTACGACGGCCTGTCCGACGGCACCGTCGACTACGACGTCACCCAGCTCGTCGAACTCAACGACGAGTCGGGATACTTCACCCTCTCCGCCGGATGGAACTTCGGCGAAGGCAAGGACTGGTCGTACCAGGTCACCGGAGCGGTACGGAAGCTCGCCGTCGGCTGGCGCGTGTCCTGGGACCCGGAGGTCGTCGTACCCGACCTGTCGGGCGGGCGCACCGTCCACCACGTGCGCACCGACGCCGCGCCGCCGAAGATCTTCGACCGCACCGGCCGTCTCCTCATGGAGGAACAGACCATCAACGCCGTGGTGCTCGATCCGGCGGCGATGCCCGATCCCGCCGACACCACCAACCGCCTCGCCGCGGTTCTCGCGCCGGTCGCACCCGTCGTCACCGCCCAGCTGATGCAGGAGCGGATGGACGAGGCCCCCGGCAACCGGGTCACCGCGGTCAAGCTCCGCGACCAGGACTACCAGTTCCTCCAGGACGACATCGTGTCCATCCCGGGTGTCGAGGTGCTCACCACCCCCACCCTGATCAGCGCCGATCGCCGGATCTCCACACCCCTGCTCGATTCGCTGCGTTCGGCCTGGCAGCTCGAACGCGACCGGACGGCAGGCTGGGCGGTCACGCTCGAGGATCCCGAGAGCGGCCCCATCCAGGTGGCCGGTTTCCAGGGCCCGCCGCCTCCGGATCTGCAGGCGACCGTCGACTCCCAGGTGCAGCTCGCCGCGAAGGAAGCGGTCGTCACCGCGGGTACGCCGGCCGCGGTGGTCGCCATCCAGCCGTCGACCGGCGGCATCCTCGCCGCCGACGTCAACAACTGGGCCATGGAACTCGGCCCGGTGCTCACCCACGGTCTCTACCCCGCCGGAGGTGTCCTCGATCCGCTCCGGCTGGCAGCCGGTCTCGAGCGCGGAGTCGACCCGAACGACGTGAGCTCGGACGACATCGCCACGACGGCCCGCAGCCTCGGGCTCGGCGTCGACTACGAGGTACCGGGCTTCGAATTCGAGACCGCGCAGATCGGGCACAATCCCTCCGGAGTGGTCCAGTTCGCCGGATCGGACTCCGACGAGAACCTGATCACCCCCCTCGGGGCCGCGGTGCTGGCCGCCTCGGTCGCTCGGGGCAGCGCCGCTGTCCCCACGATCGTCCAGGGGCAGGAGACCGTCGTCCACGACGCCCCCGAGGCGCTGCCCGCCTCTGTGATCGACGCTCTGCGCGGCATGATGATCGACAACGTGCAGAACGGTCCCGCGTCCTACCTCCGCGGCCACGCCGGTCTCGCGGGTATCGCCGCGGCGAGCGGCGACGACCGGTGGTTCTTCGGTTACACCGGTGGCGACCTGGCCTTCGCGGTCTTCGTCGCCGATGCGGACGGTGGCGACCGCGCGATCAAGATGGCCGACACGTTCCTGCGCAAGCTGAGCGAACCGCTCGTCGGAGACTGATCCGCCGCGCTCGGTACACCGAGGGCGATCGGGACCGCCCCCGGCCGCGTGGCCGAGGGCGGGTGCCCGAGTGGGTGTCTACTGCACGCCGTGCATGAGCTTCTTGATGCGCGGCGAGAACAGGGCGAGCACGACACCCACCGCGATCGACGCTCCACCGATCCACAGGTAGTACGGCACCTCGTCGGTCTCGTCGTAGAACCCGGCGAGAGTACCGGCCATGGCCGTGCCGCAGGCGACGGACAGGTAGAACAAGGCGACCATCTGCGTGTGGAAGTTCTTCGGCGCGAGTTTCGTCGACAGCGACAGTCCGACAGGGGACAGGAACAACTCGGCGAAGGTGAACAGCAACAGGATGAAGACCAGCCCGAGCAGGGGAGCGCTGTTGGCACCGCCACCGGCCATGGGGATGAAGCACAGGAATGCGATGCCCATGATGATCGTGCCGGCCGCGAACTTGATGGGCGACGACGGCTGGCGCGGTCCGAGCTTCGTCCACACGGCGGCGAAGACACCCGCGAACAGGATGATGAAGACGGGGTTGATCGACTGCACCCAGGACGGGGGGAACTCCCACCCGAACAGGTCGCGGTTCAGGCGCGTGTCGGCGTAGACGGCGACCATCGTGAACTGCTGCTGGAAGAGCGACCAGAAGACGGCGCTCGCGATGAACATCGGGATGAACGAGAGTACCCGGCTGCGCTCGATCGACGTGATCTGCTTGCTCGTCAGCATGATGACGAAGTAGGAGACGGTCGCGACGAGCGTCAGGACGACGACGATGTCGGACATGTTGTTCGTCGTGACGAGGCCGGTGAGCGCGGCGACCGCGATGAGGACCACGGCGATCAGGCCGATTCCGGCCGCCTTGGTGCGTGTCTCCGCCGGCAGGGGATGCGGCGGCACCTTGCCGATCTCGCCGAGGTGCTTGCGGTAGATCGTGTACTGCAGCAGACCGAGGAACATACCGACTGCGGCGAGACCGAAGCCCCAGTGGAAGCCGTGGCGATCGGCCAGGAAGCCCGTGAGCAACGGGCCGACGAGCGCGCCGAGGTTCACACCCATGTAGAAGATGGAGAAACCGGCGTCGCGTCGAGGATCCTGCTCGTCGTAGAGATCGCCGACGATCGACGTCGCCGTGGCCTTGAGACCACCGCTACCGAAGGCGACCAGCACCAGGCCTACCCCGACCCCGACGAAACCGGGCAGGACGGCGAGCGCGATATGGCCGAACATGATGAGCACGGC
>NZ_AJVB01000249.1:0-5638 GCF_000278445.1 Rhodococcus sp. R1101 | reverse complement strand
GACATGCGGAAATCGACCGACGGCATGATCCGCACGATGATCCGGTACGGCGACGTCGTCGCCCTCGCCCAGATCGGCGACCTCGCGCTGGCGGAAGAGCGGGTCGCCGAGATCTCGCACTTCTCCTCGTCCGGTCAGTACCTCGCATGGGCGATCTCCAAGATCATGGCCGCCGTGATCCACACGAACCGCGGTTGCTTTCCCGAGGTCGTCTCGGAGATCGAACAGGCGCTGGCTGCGCTCACGGCCGAAGTTCCCCTGCCGTGGCGAGTGCCCGCAACCATTCTTCTGGCCAAGGCGTACGCCGTACTCGGGCAACCCCAGCAAGCACAGCGTGTCCTCGACGACGCCGACGAACACACCGGACTCCACACGGCGATCCATCGTCCCGCCCGGTTGATCGCACAGTCCTGGCTGGCTGCCGCCGAGAACTCCGAGCAGCGCAGCGTCGCCTTCGCCCGCGAAGCCGCCGAGGCCGCCCGCACGTCCGGGCAGTACGCCGTCGAGGCCGACGCCCTTCACGACGCCGCGCGCTTCGGAGACCGCAGTGTCGCGGGCCGCCTGGCCGAACTCGTCGACCACGTCGACGGTCCGGTGGCGTCGCTCCAAGCCCGCCACGCGGCCGCAGTGGCCAAGGCGGATGCGGCCGAACTGGACGCGGTCAGCGACGACTTCGAGCAACATGGGCTGTTCCTTCACGCTGCGGATGCCGCAGCGCTCGCGGCGTCCGCCCACACGCACGACGGCGACAGGCGACAGAGCACCGAATCCGCCGCCCGGGCATTCAAATTCGCCGCCCGCTGCGGTGGGATCACGACACCTGCGATCCAGTCGGCCGCCCACCCTTTGCCGTTGACCGCCCGCGAGCGGGAAATCGCCGCGCTCGTCGCCACGGGTCTGACGAACCGGCAGATCTCCGAGCGACTGTTCGTGTCGGTCCGCACCGTCGAAGGCCATCTCTATCGGGCATGTATCAAGCTCGGTGTTTGCGATCGTGAGCAGCTCGGACGCTTGATGCGCAACGAGGACGAGTGACGCTCGACGAGTAGTGCGCTACTCGCGACATGCCGACGGCCGCCCTCCATGCTGGGGAGAAGAACGCAGCGCCGTCCGGATCCGCATCGTGACGACGCGGAGATCCCGGGAGGAGCGCATGGTCACCGTTGCGACGTGGAACCTGGAGAACCTGTACCGTCCGGGGCACGAATCCGGACCTCCGAACGACGAGGTCTACCAGCGCAAGCTCGACACTCTCGCCGACATCGTGACCGAAGTCGACGCCGACATCCTTGCGGTCCAGGAGGTCGGCGACCCTGCCGCCCTCGACGACCTCGTCGCCCTGCTACCGGACCACTGGCACCGATGCCTGTCCGCCCATCCGGATCCGCGCGGGATCCGGGTGGGTTTCGTGTCCCGACCGGCGTTTCTCGACTCGTCCGAGATCACCGTCTTTCCGGAGCCACTGGGATCCGTGCGGGTGGCCGACGGATCTGCGTCCGGCAGCTTCGCCACGCGAATGGGACGGGGCGCGTTGAGGGTTCGGGTCGCGACGGAGATCGGTGTGCTCGATCTGATCACCGCGCATCTGAAGTCCAAGCTGCTCACCTATCCCGGTAACCGGTTCGCTCCACGCGACGAGGACGAACGTGCCCGCTTCGGTGCCTACGCGCTCTACCGGCGGGCAGCCGAAGCCGCCACCGTGCGAGCAGCGGCGACCGCTCTGCTCGACGGCGCAATCGAGGAACGGCCGCCGCGCGACGATCCCGCCGTCATCGTGCTCGGCGACCTCAACGACACCGCCGACGCCGCCACCACCCGGGTGCTCCACGGGCCGCCCGGCTCCCAGATCGGCACCGCCGGGTTCCCTCGTCCCGACCACGGCGACCGGACCCGCCTGTGGAACGTCGCCTCATTGATTCCCGAGGAGCACCGCTTCTCACGGATCTTCGAGGGACAACCCGAGCTGATCGACCACATCCTCGTCAGCCATCGGCTGCTCGACCACCTCGAGTCCGCCACAGCGGTCACCGATGCGCTGACCGGAATCACCGCAGACCCCCGCTTGCGGCGGGCCACAGTGAACTCCGATCACGCGCCGGTCGTCGTGCGTCTCCTCTGACAGGCCCGCTCACTCGATGCGGAAGCTCGCGTACGCCTTGTCGCAGGTGCTCGAGTTTCGTTCGACGATCTGCTGCAGGCAGTGCGTCTGCTCGATGATCCCCATACCGACCTCGGAGAAGGTGTCCTCGTGGTAGACGTGGCGCGCCAGCAGCGGGTTCGTGAACGCCTGCGTGAACGCGTCGTGGGCGACCATCGTGGTCAGCAGCTCCCCCATCATGCGGTGCCGGGGATAGTCCTCGGCGAAGATCCCCACGTACCACTCGACCGCGTCGACATCGCCGTAGAGCCGCGCGAGCTTCTGCTGCACCTCGACGTCCCCGGTGAGTCCGGCGAAGCTCGTCAGTCGTCCGAGTCCGAACGCCTCCCGGTAGTCGTTGAACGAACGCAGCCGCGCCTGACGCATCAGCCCGATGGTCCTCTCCTCCACCGACTCAAGGTCGGGGCACATCGGATGACGGTCGACCAGGAAGGCCGGGGTGTTCCCGAGGCCGATCCTCGACGCCTTCTGTCGCGAGCACTGGTCGATGATCGACTCGATGCCCCCGTCGATCACCAAGGGATTGTTGTCGACGAATATCCGCGTACTCACCCGCTGCGAATCGAACACCACCGAATCCGGAATCAACGAATGCCACCGGTACAGGAGGTTGAATTCGATGGCACACCAGTTCGTTCTGTTCCACGGTGCTTTGTCCGCCATGAACGGGACGAACTCGATCGGGAAGTCGAACGGTCCGATGTGTTTGATGTACTCCTCGATGACGATCTTCAACAGGATGACGATCATGATGTTGCGGGTGGTCTCGAACAACCGGTCGTCGTCCCACTCCGGGTACGCGCCTTCGAGAATGCCGGCGATCCGGTTGTGTTCGCGGAGGAACAGCACGTTCAGCACGGTGTTGCCGATCGTGCTGTTGCCGTGTTCGAGTCCGACTGCGAACACAGACTTCTTCCGCTCGTCCGGACACAGTGGGAGAACCGTGTCCAGCAAGTACTCCCGGTTGTGCAGACCCTCGAACTTCGGAACGAACCGGAGCTCCTCCCCCGGTGTGCGCGCTGCGAACAGGAACGGCGGATACTCCTTCTTGTCGATGACCTGACTGTCGAGGCGGCCTCCGTAGCCGGCCCGCAGCATCGCAGTCTTGGCCTGGTTCACCCCGTAGATCTGACACAGGTCGATCTCGTGGTTCGAGTCGTTCTTCCGCGGGTCCTTCCTGTTGGTGCGCAGGAAGCTGTCGGTGAACCACTGCGCGAAGAACGCGAACCACACACTCGTGTCGGTCGAGGGAATCTCACGGGTGCGACGGAACAGCGCTACCACGTCCCCGACCGCCGGCAGTTCCTCCGGCGGTGTGGTGGACGGAGGGAGGTGACGTCCGCTGTAGGTGCGGTCGGTCAGACTCGTCCACGTCGTGTAGTCGGCAGCCAGCGTCAGCGGGCGCGGACGCGGCGGCACAGCGTTGGCATACTTCTCGATCGCCAGTCTGCTGGCCTGCCGTCGAGCGACCGGGATCCGCCCGACCAGCTCGGCCCCGATCCACGGGAGGCGACCGGAGAGCAGGGGCGACAACTTCATCGTGGAGTGGTGCCGACGTGGACGGCGAGTCGGTAACAGCAAAGGTGTGAACATCGAGGTTCCCGTCGTCGATATCGATGCCGGTGGAGACCGGCTAGATGCGAACCACCGAGGCGAGCCGGTACGACGCCGACAGCCGCCGGGGGTTGTTGTCCATGGTCAGCGGAGGTGAGTACCGGGAGTTCATGGTCACCCGGAAGACCACCGAGTCGGCCACGCGCGCATCGTCCCCCACCGTCCGGCGATGCGGGAAGCCCCACAGGGGATTCCACGACTCGTTGACCGGTCCGAGCGCCGCGGTGCAATCCAGCAGGAGTGCGGGATAGGTCGCCGCGACGGCCGGGTCGATCTCGACGCCGTGCCTTTCGGCGTTCGACAACATCCACGCCAGGCTGATGTCGGCGAGCGAGGTCGTCGGGAATCCCCCTCCCACGTCGCAGTGCACTCCCGCGAACCACACCTGTTCGATGGTCTGCCCGTCCGCCGCTGGGCCTTCCCAGAGGGTCGGCGGGAACTGGCGGCGCCGCTCGTCGAGCGACAGCGCGTGGTAGCCGGCCTTGACGTCCCGATGGAGCCGGGTATCCAGGAAGCCGTAGTCCTTCTGGTCGAGCCGACCGAAGAGCGCACCCGGGATTCCGAGTGTTCCGACCGTGTCCCACACGCCGATCATCTCGATGTGCCCGTCGACCATACGGATTCCGTCACGAGGACCGGCCCACTTCGAGTCGTCGCCTGTCCGGTTGCGGTAGGCATGGAAGGCCTGGTCGACGAGGCGATCGGTGGGACGACGGGACGGCAGCCCGCAGTAGGCAATCATGCCGCCGAGGCTCCGCGCGGTGTACGCGCCGCGGCTGAAGCCGACGAGGAAGAGACGGTCACCTTCTTCGAAGACGTCGGCGATACGTCCGTAGCCTTCCCGTACGTTCTCGATCAGACCGTGCCCGAAGGCGCCACCGCGCAAGCGGGACAGCAGGTTCCCTTCCGTACCCACTCCGGGGTCGTAGATCTTGTCCTGAGTGGTGGTCGTCGCCAGCGCTTCGTGGAAGCGGTACACATTCGTGCGCGTACGCTCTCCCGAGTTCCAGGTTCCGTCAGCGCAATAGATGATGTTCTTCGGCATGTCGATTCGTCCTTGCCGCATCGGTTCGAAGCTGGTGCAACGATCGTCACGCGGCGGGGTGCGGCAGGCACGAGTAGTGCGCTACGCGAATGTGGTCACGTGGCGTCTCAGAACGGGGCGACCTCCGGGCACGTCCATTCCCCATCCCAGTTCGCCGCGTCGGTCTCGTCGATCCCTTCCAGCCGCGTCATGCTGATGCGCGAGTACTCGTCGACAGGGAGAACCAGGACGTATCCGTACTGGGTCGTCCACCGCGCAGGCAGCAGCACCCAGTAGTTCTGTCCGACCAACAGCGTTCGCAGGCATTGATACCGATAACCGAATCGTTCCTCCGAACTCGGATCGAGAACCGTCTCGTGCACGAGGTTCGCAGGCGCATACAGGCGATCGGCGGTATCCAGGACGACGACGGTCTCCTTGTCCCACAGGTCGGCCGCGACGTTCTGAGCCTGCCCGCGGCCGTACTCGGTTGCGAAGATGTTGGTGCACCAGAACAGCGCCAATACGAGCGCGACACCCGCGAACAGCCAGGTCGAGCGCTCCGCTGCCGACACCGTCGCGACGCCGCCCGTCCCCAGCGCCGACCGGATGCCGACTCCGACGATGATCAGCACCGCTCCCGCCGCCAGCAGGATCGGAACGAGCGTCGCGCTGCGCACCGGGGAGAACCGCGGCACCATCACGGCCGACACCGACAGGGCTACGAGCAGGACTCCTACGCCGATCGCGCTCCATCCGGCGTGCCGGACGACTCGACGTTGCCGGCCTCGCCGAACCAACCGCAGACCGTAGGTGCGGATCCAGAACGCCACACACGCCAC
>NZ_AJVB01000248.1:0-5642 GCF_000278445.1 Rhodococcus sp. R1101 | reverse complement strand
CTCGAACCGCACTCCGCCGTGAACAACATCCCCGTGGCCATTCGCCTCTCGGGGCGACTGGACACCGACGCGCTGCAGGCGGCGGTCTCCGACGTGGTGGAACGCCACGAATCGCTCCGCACCGTCTACCCCGAGATCGACGGTGTCGGCTATCAGCAGGTGCTGCCCGCCGCGGAGGCGATCGTCGACGTCCGCCCCGAGAGCATCGACTCCGACGAGGTCGCGACCCGGGTCGCCGAAGCAGTCACCACCGGTTTCGATGTGACACAGCAGGTTCCGATCCGTGTGCGCCTGTTCTCCGTGGCCCCGGACGAGCACGTGCTCGTCGTCGTGGTGCACCACATCTCCGCCGACGGCTACTCGATGGGACCGCTGACGCGCGACGTGGTGACGGCCTATGCCGCGCGTGTCGCGGGCGGGGAACCCGGATGGGCACCGCTCGAGGTGCAGTACGCGGACTACACGCTGTGGCAGCGCGAGACCCTCGGCGACGAGTCCGACCCCGAGTCGCTCATGGCGCGGGAGGTGGACTTCTGGAAGCGGACCCTGGCGGATCTGCCGGAAGAAGTGACGTTGCCGTTCGATCGTCCCCGGCCGGCCGTCGCGAGCCATCGGGGTGCCTCGCACCGCCTCACTCTCGACGAGCGAGTCCGCGCAGCGATCGCCGATCTCGCCCGTCGCAGCGGTGCAACGGAATTCATGGTCGTCCATGCCGCACTCGCCGTGCTCCTCGCCCGGCTCGGCGGCAACGAGGACATCACGATCGGCACCCCTGTCGCCGGCCGCGGCGACGCGGCGCTCGACGACCTGGTAGGCATGTTCGTCAACACCCTGGTGCTGCGCACACCCGTCGAACCCGATGTGTCCTTCGGAGACTTCCTCGACTCGGTGCGCACGGCCGACCTCGAGGCGTTCACCCACGCCGACGTGCCGTTCGAACGCCTCGTCGAGGTGCTCGACCCGTCGCGTTCCCTTGCGCGCCACCCGCTCTTCCAGGTGATGCTCACCTTCCAGAACATGCCGGTCTCTCAGCTGGAACTGCCCGAGCTGACCGTCTCCGGTATCGACTTCGACGCACAGGTCGCCAAGTTCGACCTGCAGGTGACCGTCGCGGATGTCGTCGACGCCGCCGGCGATCCCTCCGGCCTCGTGGTGGAATTCGACTACGCCACCGAACTGTTCGACCCGCAGACCGTCGCCGCTGTCGCAGAACGGTTCTCGCGGATCCTCGAGGCGGTCACCACCGATCCGCGCATCGCGGTCGGTGACGTGCCGCTCGTCACCGACGGCGAGCTCGACCGCATCCTCACCGAGTGGAACACGCTCGGCGAGTCCGTCCCGGTCGTCGAACCGGCCACGCTGACTGCACGTTTCGACACGGCCGCCCGCGCTCACGCCGCGAACGCCGCGGTGACCCACGGGGAGACGACCCTCACCTACACCGAGCTCGGTGCCCGCGCGAACCGGATCGCACGCCGGCTTGCCGCCGCGGGGGTCGGACCCGGCACTCTCGTCGCGGTGGCCCTGCCGCGGACCGAGGACCTCGTGGTCGCGCTCACCGCGGTCGTGCTCTCCGGCGGCGCCTACCTGCCGATCGACACCGCACATCCGCAGCATCGTGTGCGGTACATTCTCGACCAGGCCCGGCCCCGCGTGATCCTCACTTCCGATACACTCGGAGACGAGCCCGGAGCGGAGGCGTTGCGCGGCAGCGGAATCGAGATGCTGGACGTCGTCGCCGCGCAGAACGACGACTCGGTCTCCACCGATCCGCTCACCGACTCCGACCGGATCGCATCGCCGCAGCCGGACGATCTGGCGTACGTCATCTTCACCTCCGGTTCGACCGGTCGCCCCAAGGGCGTCGCCGTCACGCACCGGAACGTGCTGACCCTCTTCGCCAACGCCGAACCCCGCTTCGGCTTCGGCCCGGACGACGTGTGGACGCTGTTCCACTCCTACGCCTTCGACTTCTCGGTATGGGAGCTGTGGGGGCCGTTGCTCCACGGTGGTCGTCTGGTCGTCGTCGACTACCTGACATCACGCTCGCCGGAACTGTTCGTCGAACTCGTACGGCGCGAAGGAGTCACGGTTCTCAACCAGACGCCGTCGGCGTTCTACCAGTTCGACGAGGCCGAGCGGATGCTCGCGTCGTCCGCTTCGGTCGACGCCGGGCCGCTCGCACTGCGGTACGTGATCTTCGGGGGTGAGGCGCTCGACCCCGGCCGGCTGACGGCATGGTTCGAACGCCATCCCGTGCGGCCGCAACTGGTCAACATGTACGGCATCACCGAGACCACGGTGCACGTGTCCTTCCATGTCGTGGAACCGACGGAAGCGCGACCGGGCGTTCCGAGCGCGATCGGACGGTCGCTGCCGGGCCTGGACGTCCGGATCCTCGACGAGCGGTTGCACCCGGTTCCCGCCGGCGTGGCCGGCGACGTCTACGTCTCCGGCGATCAGCTCGCCCGCGGCTATCTCGGGCGCCCCGAGCTCACGGCGGCCCGTTTCGTCGCCGACCCCTTCGGCTCCGGACGTCTCTACCGGACGGGCGACGTCGCCCGGTGGAACGCCGACGGCATCATCGAGTACGCCGGCCGGAGCGACTCGCAGGTGCAGCTCCGCGGCTTCCGCATCGAGCTCGGGGAGGTCGAGGCGGCACTGCTGCGCGCTTCCGGCGTCGCCCACGCTGTGGCAGTGGTGCGCGACGACGGCATCGGCGAACGTCTGGTCGGATACGTCGTACCGCGGGCCGGCAACAGCATCGAGCCCGCCGCCGTCCGTCGGGCCGCCGCCGAGTTCCTCACCGGATACATGGTGCCCGATGTGGTGACGGTCCTCGAAGAACTGCCGTTGACGGTCAACGGCAAGCTCGACCGGCGCGCACTGCCCGCACCGCAGGTGAGCGCGGACAGTGGCGAACACCGCGAGCCGGTCACGGAGTCCGAGATCGCCGTCGCGGCCGTCTGGTCCGATGTCCTGGGGCTCGAGCGCGTGGGTGCCGACGACTCCTTCTTCGATCTCGGAGGCAACTCGCTCGTGGCGACGCGGGTGATCGCTCGGATCAACGAGGCACTCGGATCCTCCCTGGCCATTCGTGAACTGTTCGAGGAACCGACGGTGGCGGGCCTCGCAGCCCGGATCGACGGCGGTTCGACCGCCGCAGCCGTGCCCGAACTGCGGGCACGGCCCCGTCCCGAGCGCATTCCGCTCTCGCTCGCACAACAGCGGATGTGGGTGCTCAATCAGCTCGACCCCGGTTCGTCCACCTACAACATCCCCCTGGCGATCCGGCTGCGCGGAAACCTCGACACCGAGGCACTCGCAGCTTCCGTGCGCGATGTGGTCGAGCGCCACGAGACACTGCGTACCGTCTACCCGCACGACGATCACGGTCCGTACCAGCAGATCCGGTCCGTCGACGCGGTCGAGGAACTGACGGTCGTCACCGCAGGTACCGAGGGAGAGGCGTTCGAGGCGGTCGTGGAGGTCGCGTCGCAGGGCTTCGATGTCTCCACCGACGTACCCGTGCGGGGCCGGTTGGTCTCGCTCACGCCGGACGACCACGTCCTCGTGCTCGTCGTGCACCACATCTCGGCGGACGGTGCGTCACTCGCACCGCTCGCCCGCGACCTCGTGTCGGCGTACATCGGGCGCATCTCCGGCAGCTCCGTCGAGCTCCCTCCGCTCGAGGTGCAGTATGCGGACTTCGCGCTGTGGCAGCAGGACGTGTTCGGGGACGCCGACGATCCGGCATCGCCTGCGGGGAAACAGCTCGACTACTGGCGTGAACGCCTGGCAGGGGTGCCGGACCTGCTGGACCTTCCCGCCGACCGGCCGCGACCCGCACAGACCAGCACCCGCGGTGCCACGACCATGATCGATGTGTCCGCGGACACCCGTGCTCGTCTCGACATTCTCGCCTCGGAACATCGTGCCTCGCTGTTCATGGTGGTGCATGCCGCTCTCGCGGTGTTGCTGTCGAGACTGAGCAATTCGCGCGACGTCGTGATCGGGACGGCAGTGGCCGGACGCGGTGCTCAGGCACTCGACGACGTGGTCGGCATGTTCGTCAACACGCTGGCACTGCGCAGCGACGTCGACCCGGCCACGGCGTTCGACGCCCTCCTCGACACGGTCCGGGCCGGCGACCTCGAAGCCTTCGCGAATGCGGACGTGCCGTTCGAGCGTGTCGTGGACGAACTGGGGATCGCTCGTTCGACCTCCCGGCATCCGGTCTTCCAGACGGTGCTGTCCTTCCAGAACCTCGACCCCGTACGTATGGAACTGCCGGAACTGACCGTCGAAGCGCTCGACACGGGAGAGCTCTCCGCCAAGTTCGATCTGCAGGTCACGGTGGAACCTCGGGAGGACTCCGCGAGCGGGCCGGGTGGGATGGCCGTCGCCTTCACCTACGCGACCGATCTGTTCGACGCGGACACCGTGGAGGCCTACGCGCGTCGCTTCGTGGCGGTGCTCGACGCGGTGGCCGCCGATCCCGCCGCGGTGGTCGGGGGACATCGATATCCGGACCGCTGACGAGATCGCCGTGGTCACCGGCACCCCTCGCGCCGTGCCGGAGTCGTCCTCGCAGGTCCCCGATACGACGATCGCCCAGGAACTGCGCGTCGTGGTCGAATCGGATCCGGACGCCCCTGCCGTCGTGTTCGGCGAGACCGAGTCGACCTTCGCGGATGTCGAGAAACGATCCTCTCGGTGGGCGCGGCATCTGATCTCGCTCGGTGCGGGTCCGGGCGGGACCGTCGCCGTCGACGTCCCCCCCGGAATCGACCTGGTCACCGCGATCTGGGCAACCGTGAAGACGGGGGCCGCGATCGCGGTGGGGACGTCCTCCGAGGCTCGTTGGATTCTCACGACCTCACAGCGCACCGCCGACGGCTCGGCGGTTCTGCTTCCGATGGACGACCCGGAACTGGTGTCGAGGGTGTCGGCGCAGTCGGAGCGCCCCGTCGCCTACACCGAGCGCACGTCCGTCCTCCGTGCCGGGGACCCTGCGCTGAGGCTGCCGCAGGGCGACCTCACTCAGGGACGTGCGGTGGCTGCACTTCGCCGCGATCACACCGAGTTCGGTGTCACCTACGATGCTCGGATCCTGGTGTCCGGGCGGGCGGCAGACCCCTGGTCGGTATATGCGGTGCTCGCCGCCGCGCTGGCCGGTGCTGTCGTGATCGTTCCCGAAAACCGTGACGATCTCGCCCGTGCTGCGGAAGAGGAATGGGTGACACACGCATTCGTTCCCGGTGATGCGGTGGCCGACCTCGTCGGCTGTGCGGATCTCGCGTTCGTCTCGGTCACGGACGGGGTCGGGACGGCGGCTTCCGAATCGGTCGACGCCACCATCTGCGCGAGAACTCACCCGTGGTCTTCCGGTTCATGATCGACTTCTCGGGGTGACACCCCGGACGGATTGTGAGCTGTGACGAACACGAGCGCCCGACGGCCCTCCCGGTCGGGCGTGCAGGACACGTGACCGAACGGTAACTTTACCGTGACCGGGGCCGTCGGGGTGCTCCGACGGGGAGGAGTTGTCACGTGGCCGAGGCGGGGTCCGAACGAGGAATCGACAGGTTCGGAGGAGCCGCGACGCAGTCGCGGAGTGGTCGCCGGTCCGGCGGACCCCG